>DVJH01000117.1 GCA_018710795.1 Candidatus Galligastranaerophilus gallistercoris
TGAAATTAAACTTTACACCCTCCAAAGGCGAAGCAAAAAGGTTAATTTCAGGCGGAGGAGTTAAATTTGAAGGCGAAAAAATATCCGATATTCAAACCGCAATTGATAAATCGGGTGTTTTGCAGGCAGGAAAAAGAAAGTATGCAAGAATTGTCTTTTGAAGAAAATAAAAACCGAAACGGCGCAGATTTATCCGATAAACAAACGGAAGATAATGCCGTTAAGAAAAAATCAAAAATCGCCCTTATAAGAGGAATTAAAAGGGTAATAGACGATATCAACAATATAAAAGATAAAGACCCCGCCGCAAAAAGCGTTTTAGAAATTTTGCTTTTATATCCGGGGTTCCATGCGCTTTTATGTTATAGAATTGCAAACAAATTAAAAAAATGGAAAATTCCTTTTATACCGAGATTAATTTCACAGATTGCAAGGTTTTTAACGGGCATTGAAATTCACCCCGGTGCCACTATCGGCGAAAAATTTTTTATTGATCACGGCATGGGGGTTGTTATCGGCGAGACAACAATTATAGGCGATAACGTTCTTGTTTATCAGGGCGTTACTTTGGGGGGTACCGGAAAGGACACGGGAAAAAGGCACCCCACTATAGGCGACAGAGTTACAATCGGCGCAGGCGCCAAGGTTTTGGGGAATATCATAATAGGTTCCGATTCCAATATCGGTGCGGGAAGCGTTGTTATTGACGATGTACCCGAGCATTCAACCGTTGTGGGCGTGCCGGGGAGAATCACAAGGCAGAGATTTTTTGTTCAGGGGCAATTACTGCACAATAAAATCCCCGATCCCGTTACCTGTGAAATACGCCGCCTGACTTATGAAGTAAAAGAACTTAAAGAAAGATTGGATAATAAATAAGCTCCTTATTAATAAGGAGCTTTAAAAAATCGGAGAAAGAGGGATTCGAACCCTCGATAGAGATTACTCCCTATAACACCTTAGCAGGGTGCCGCCTTCAGCCACTCGGCCATTTCTCCTTAAGGATTATTTTTATCTTACCATAAAACATCTTTTAATCAATAATGTTTACGGTCTAGAAAGGCGAAAGAGAAACTCTCTTTCGCCTTTAAAATCAATTTATACGCTCAGAGCTTCCTGAGGAGCATTTTGCTGTAATTGTTCCATTTCCTCCGCCGATGCAAAAACGCTGTGTGCGCCGCAATCTACAAAATGAACTTCGCCCGTAACACCCGATGAAAGGTCGGAAGCCAGATATAAACCTGCTTTTCCCACATCTTCCAATGAAGGAGTTCTTTTCAAGGGAGCTTTCAGAGCATTTGCTTTTAACATTCTGTCAAAGCCGCCGATACCTTTAGCCGCCATTGTTTTAACGGGACCCGCAGAGAGGCAGTTGCATCTGATATTATATTTGCCTAAATCCATTGCAATAAATCTCATTGAAGATTCAAGCGCAGCTTTTGCAACGCCCATAATGTTATAATTTGCAACGGCTTTGGTAGACCCGAGATAAGTTAAAGCCAAAATTGAGCCGCCGCCCGTTAATTCCATTTGAGGTTTCGCATATTTGGTTATCGTTAAAAGCGAATATGCACTTACATGCATTGCCAGATCCCAGCCTTCACGGCTTGTTGTGTAGAAATCTCCCGTTAAATCTTCTTTATTGGCAAACGCAACCGCGTGAATAACAAAATCCAATCTGTCGTATATTTTGTTGTATTCTTCAAAAACTTTTTTAACATCTTCATCTTTTGTAACGTCGCATTCAATGCAAATTTTGGCATTCATTGAATCTGCAATGGGGCGAACTCTTTTTTCCATGGCTTCGTTTGCATATGTAAAAGCCAGTTCTCCGCCCGCATTATATATTTGTTCGGCTATTGCGTTAGCGATTCCGAATTTATTTGAAACTCCGAAAATGATACCTTTTTTGCCGTCCATTATGCCCATAAATAACGCTCCTACCTATCTTATCTACAAGCTAAATATACAATAAATAATACTTTTTGTAAAATATGGATATATTTTATTTTAAAGATATAATTGTTTATGTGCGGGCGTAATTCAGTGGTAGAATGTTTGCTTCCCAAGCAAAAAGTCGCGAGTTCGAGTCTCGTCGCCCGCTTTTGTTTTTAGATTTAATAATTTAATTTGAAATTAATTTTAAGCCGGTAATACCTGATATTATAAGCATAATACATACTAATCTTACGGCGCTTACGGGTTCTTTGAAAAATAAAATTCCGAATATGACGGTTCCTATTGTTCCGATTCCGGTCCAAATCGCATATGCCGTTCCGAGAGGCAGATTTTTAAGCGCAAGCGCCAGAAAATAAAAGCTTAAAACCATACAAATAACGGTAATAACCGAAGGGGTGATTTTCGTAAAACCGTGGGAAAATTTTAACCCTACAGCCCAGCTGATTTCAAACAGCCCTGCAATCAATAAATAAAACCAGTGCATGATTTTCCTCTCAAAATAAAAAGTTTTTTGATAAATTCCTGATTATTTTATCAAAAAAAGGAATTTAAATCCGTTTAATAAAAGATGTTTTTTAACAAAGTCCGCTTTCTTCATACAAGGCGGCATATTCATCAATGGCGGAAAGTTCATCATAAATTGCAAGGTAATCTTCACCCTGCTTTGTTATATCATCCGCCCAGGCGCCGTCATGGTAATTCCAAAAAACCGCGCGCATAACGTCATTTCCCGTTAAAAGCTCTCCGTTTTCTTCAAGTCTTTGTTCGTTTAAATCTTTTAAAAACATTAAATTGTAAATACAAGCGTCAAGATTATCATACGGGTTCATAACATCCAGATTAAGCCCGTAATAATTATTCAGATAATCAACCGTATCGGGCGTTAATTGGAAGGGTCCGAAGGCTTCATTCGTATATCCGGTTATATAATTGCCGTTATCATCATAAACTCTGCCTCTTGATTCAATCCAGAGAATTTTTAAAATTTCCGCGGTGTCGATTTCACCGTTTGTTATTTCGTTTGTTCTTTGCCTTATTAATTCAAGCCCGTCTGTTCCCATTTGGCTTGAAAATGTATCAAGAGCTTCATTTATATTATCGTATGCCGATTTTACATCTTCATTTTCATTTAAAATTTTATCAATTTCATTTTCTCTCGGGGTGTTTGTTTCTTCAACAACCGCAACAAAACCGCTTTGTGAATTTTGCGTTTCGGATTCGATTTTTTTGTTTGTATCTCCGTTTATTGTTCCCAATATAACCGAAGCTGCGGTTATAAGCCCGACTGCACCCGTTAAAAAAGGCAAATGAGTTTTTCTTTTCGGTGCTTTTCTCATATGCGGTTTTTGGGGTTGGGGGCGTTTTTGCCGTACTTGACTTTTTTCAAACCCGTCATCGGTTTGAGGTCTTTTTAATGTTATATAATTTCCTGTTTCTGCATCATACAATCTGAATTCGGATTGTCTTTGCACGTTTTGACGGCGTGTTTGAGGCACGGAACTTATATTTTTATTATTTCGGTTTCCTTCAAAATTAATCATTTTTTTATTTCTAACGGGGATATATTATATATAAAAAACAATTGATAATTAAATTGCCATATTTATTTTGTCTGCGGCTTAAATAAATTTAAAACTTTTTTAATCTCTTGACCAGAATTTTAATTTGTTAATTCTATCCTGTCTTTTTTGTTTTTCCAGCCTCTCCATTAAAACCTTATCTTTATGCTCGTCTTCTTTTATCATTTGCTGAATTTTAATA
>DVJH01000118.1 GCA_018710795.1 Candidatus Galligastranaerophilus gallistercoris
TTTTTATTTTTATATTTTACAATCCAAATAATTGAATGGCAAAATATCTATATTGGCGCATATTTTGAGGGGTTTACGGGTTTGCCGTTTTCACGCATTTCAAAATGCAGATGCGGACCGGTTGCATATCCCGTTGCTCCCACATTACCGATTATCTGCCCCTTATATACGGAGCTGCCGTTTGATACGCTGTAGCTTGAAAGATGAGCATACAAGCTTGTTACGGGAACGCCGTTAACTTTACCATGGTCTATGATAACCACTTTCCCGTATCCGCCGTACCAGCCGACATATATGACCTTGCCCGAATTTGAAGCTTTGACCTTCGCACCCATGGGCATGCCCAAGTCCACACCCGTATGGAATATTGTTCTTTTAAATATGGGGTGAACCCTTGAACCGAAAGGAGAAGTTATGGGTCCCGATACAGGTCTTAAAAAGCCTCCCGAAGTTTTAACGGTGGTTGTTTTCGGTTCATCTTTAACCGTCTTTGTAATAAACTTGCCCAATTGTTCCGATTGCTTTGCAAGTTCTCTTTCCGATTTTTCCCAGGCAGCCCTGTCGGTTTTCAATCTGTCAATCATTCTTTCGTTGCGCTCAATTGCGTTTTGAATGATTTTTTGCTCTTTATCCATTGTTTTAATGGTGGAAGCCAGATATTCTTTTTGCCTTTCCATTTGCTGTTTTAATTTTTTAATATTAAGCGCTCTTTCTCTGGCATCGGCCATTTTTTTGTCGTCAATGCGCATAATTATGTTTTCATAATAAATTCTGTCCAAAAAATCGTTCAAATCACCTGATGACATCAAAAATTCAACATAACCGGAGCGTTTTGATTTATATATCTGAACAACTCTTTTGCTTACCGCTCTTTGATATTCGTTATATTCCGAAATCTGGCGGTTTAATTCCGCTCTTAATCTTTCAAGCTCGTTTTGCGCATTTTCATACTTAATTTTATTGGCGCTGAGGCTGTTTTCGGTTTTTTCCAGTTTTCTTTGATTATTATAAAGCTTCCCCGTTTCAATGCGCTCTAAAAGCTTTAATTTCTTTATCTGTTTCTTTGCCTGTTCTCTTTTTTCCTGAATTTGTATAGCCTTTTGTTCGTTAGCAAAAGAAGGCGCATTTGATTCACCGAACAAAAAGAACACAAAAAAAACTATTAACGCTGTTTTTATTAATCTATTCATAAAAAATTATCTATCCGGCCAAAAGCGGAAGCAGCATGGTAAGGCCGAAGAACCAAAGTATAACTGCAACAGCCAAAAACCCCACTATAACTCGTCTGTGCTTTCTGAAAAATTCCATTTTTCAATGATTCCTGTTTCTAAAATGCTAATAATATTCTATCAAAAAAATGCACCCGTGCAAATTTTAATCACCCGTTTGTAAACTCATTTATACATCTTTTTTAATAATATTTTGTTACAAAGTACTTGAATATTAAAAACTTTTAAGTTAGCATAAAAATTGCGAAAAATTAATAACAGTAAAGAAGGTATAAAATGAACCCTATTATCAATGAAATAGAAAAAGAATATACGCAAAAAGAAATGCCCGATATGAACCCCGGTGATACGGTAAAAGTGTTCGTAAGAATTATAGAAGGCAACAAAGAACGTATACAGGCTTTTGAAGGCACCGTCATTAAAAAACACGGTTCGGGAATTAATAAAACCGTTACCGTAAGAAAAGTGTTCCAAGGTATCGGCGTTGAACGTGTATTTGCAATTTATTCACCGAGAATTGAAAAAATTCAGGTTCTAAGAAAAGGTGATGTAAGACGTTCAAAACTTTATTATTTAAGGGAACGTTCCGGCAAAGCCACACGTATCAGAGAAAAAATGGAAAAAAGATAATTTTTGCCGCATAAAAAGGCAGACAAATTTTTATATCTTAAATCAAAAAGCGCCGATTAGATTAACAATCGGTGCTTTTTAAAATCAAAGAAAGACTTGAAAAAATTGAACAATAAAATCCACTGGTACCCGGGGCATATAGCAAAAGCCGAAAGGGAACTGAAAGAAAAAATAAATCAGGTTGATGTTATTCTTGAAGTTTTTGATGCAAGAATACCTTATTCGGGCGCTTATGAAAATTCCGATAAATTAACAAACAATAAACCGAAAATTATTCTTTTAAATAAATCCGATCTGGCGGATGATGCTAAAACAAAAATATGGGCGGAAAAAATCGAAAAAAAATATAACTGTCCCTGTATTTTAACCACAACAAAAAACCAAAAAGATACAAAAATAATTGTAGAAAAAATTTTATCTTTATCAAAACCCTTATTTGAAAAACTGAAGTCAAAAGGGCTTTTAATCCGCCCCGTAAGGGTTATGGTAATAGGCATGCCGAACGTCGGAAAATCAAGCGTTATAAATAAACTCACGGGAACTTCAAAAACAAAAACGGGCGCAAAGGCAGGAGTAACAAGAAACAGACAATGGGTAAGGGTTCATCCGCAAATTGATCTCTTAGACACTCCGGGAATTATCCCCACCGCTCAAAATGACCAATTGAAAGCCGTAAGACTTGCAATGGTAAATTCAATATCCGAAAACGCATACGATAACGAATACGTGGCGGAACAATTGTTAAACATTCTTGATAAGAATTACGGCAGCGAAACAAAAAAATATTATAATCTTGATGAAAACGAACCTCTTACGATTGAAAATATCGCAAAAAAAAGAAACTGGATAATAAAAGGAGCAAACCCCGACATCGTAAGGTGTTCGCAATTTATTCTGACAAACTTCAGAGACGGTAAAATAGGAAAAATTACGCTTGATGAGCCGGATGATTTTTGATTTTGATATAGAAGAAAAAACGAACAAAACAAGCCTTTTTGATTTTAAATACGATTATATCATAGGAACCGACGAAGCGGGAAGAGGCCCCGGGGCAGGGCCCGTATATGCTGCTGCGGTTTGTTTTAAAAATTACGACGGGCTTTATGATATTTTATATAAACTGAACGATTCAAAAAAACTGAACGAAAAAACAAGAGAAGAACTTTTTCCGCTCATAAAACAATACGGAATTTATTCAATAAATAAAGTCGAAGTCGAAACAATAGAAAAAATAAATATCTTAAACGCCTCGCTGTATGCTATGGAACAATCCGTAACGGAAGTTATAAAACAATTAAATTCAGATAACGTCTTAATTCTTGTTGACGGAAATAAAAAAATCAAAAATTTAAAATATAATCAAAAAACAATAATAAAAGGCGATTCAAAATCCGCCGCAATTGCAGCCGCAAGCATTTTATCAAAAGTTTCAAGGGATAATTTTATGTATGAACTCGATAAAAAATATCCCGATTATAACTTTAAAAAAAATAAAGGCTACCTCACAAAAGAACACATTGAAGCCCTTAAATCAAGGGGTATAACAAAAGAGCACAGAAAGTCTTTTTTAAAAAATATATTAAAATAATGTCAATTTTTTATCACAAAATGACTTTATATTTTTATAAGCACAAATTCAGATTTTGAAGGCGGTTGTATGGGTATAATTTCAAATATAACGGGTATATTTCATCACCCGGATGCGCAAAGCATTCAAAACGGCAAAGATAAAAAAGACAAAACGCCGCAGGATAAGCCTCAGGATATAATGTCAAAAGAAGCCTCGGACGCTTTGAGCGCAAGAGCAAAAGGCGTCATTAAAGCGCAGGAACAATTAATAACAAAAAATTGTTCCACAAAAAAAATGACAGGCAGTCTTTTCCCCGATGTTGATAATACCGAACTTTGCAAAAGATACATAGAAACGAGAAAAGAAGCAAAGGAAGCCGCCGTTGAAACAACAAAAAAAATAATCAAAACGTTTAAAAGCGGCAAAATGGGAAACGTATACGATAAAGACGGAAACATAACCGCAATTTTTTCAAAGCCCGATAATAATACGGGTGATTTTGCAAACACAAGCGAATTTTGTTCTTATAAAATGACAGAATATGACCCTATTACAAGACAAATAAAAGCGGTAACGAAAATTTTTAACCACGATACCCCGGGGTTCGGCTGGGATAATAAAGCAGCCCCTTATATGGAAAGATACGAATATTCTTTAGACCCGAAAGAAAATACTTACCTGAAAGTCGCCTTTTCCAAAAAGCCGACAAAAAACGGCACTATGGGTCTGGTTCCGAGTGTTGAAATATATGCAAAGGGTTATAAATCGGACGGCGAACTTTTCGGCAAAAGAAAAGCCGATAAGTTCTTATCAAGTATACTTTATGATAACTATGAATCATACAGGGAAAATTACACCGCACCGCAAAGAATTTTTGAAGGCTCAATAAGATACGAAATGCCGTCAATTACTCAAACGGGCGGACTTGATGAAGAGAATTTTGACGCTGCCGTTGAATATCCTCAAAAACAAATGCAGCTCGGGGAAGAATTAATGTTTATTAATTTTCCGTACGTTTATGAAAAGAAAGATTAATACCCTTCGCCTATCGTATCAATAGCCTCTACCCTGATATCCGTTATAAGTTCGGAATACGATATAACGACAATGGTCGGAATGTGTCTTTCAAGCATTTGGTATAAAGGAAGCCTTATTCTGGGCGAACATAATATAACTGGCTGCACGCCCACTGCCTGATGCGCCTTCATTAAAGTATTCGCCGTTGTTTCAATCAATTCCTGAACCTGCATTGGGTTCAACAGAAACATCGTGCCCAATTCCGTTCTCTGGCAGGAATCATCGAGCGTTTTTTCCCATTCGCTCGATAATGTGAGAGCATATAATACCTTATCTTTGTTGCAATTCTGAAGACAAATCTGTCTGCCCAAAGCGGCTCTTAATCTTTCGGATAAAATATCGGGTTCTTTGGAAAATCTTGCATAGTCGCAAAGTCTTTCAAAAATAAAGATAATATCTTTTATTGAAACTTTTTCTCTTATCAGGTTAACAAAAATCTTTCTTAAATCCGAAGTTGAAATAATGGTCGGAACAAGGTCGTTTACAAGCGTCGGGTCTTGAGATTTCACAAGTTCCATAAGTTTTAAAACATCCGTTTTTGTCATAACTTCATCAACATATTTTCTGACGCAATCCTGAAGGTGGGTTACGATAACGTCAACCGCATCAACCGCAACAACTTTTGAATTTCTGTCTATATATTGAGGATCAAGCCAGTATGCCTGAGATTGATAAGTAGGATCCACGGAAACTATAACGTTATCGGGAACTTTTTTGCCCATAGCTTCCCACTGGTCCGCAATAACCATAAATTTTGAAGGATAGACAACACCGGTTGCAACCGTGTTTCCCCTGATTGCAATTAAATATTCGTTATCTTTTATGGCAGATGAATCCATAATTCTTATATTGGGGATAATATACCCGAGTTCATCGGTTACTCTCTGCCTCAATGCGGCAATTTTTGCAAGCAGCTGCCCGTCTTGATCGGGGTCAGCAATAATCAACAAGCCTGAACCTACCTGTAAGGTTAAAACATCAACCCCCAAGCGCTCATACATTTTATTGGGGTTAACCAGATCCTGCATATTTTTTCTGACTGCATCCAATTGCCCTAATTGCTGCTGAACATCCTGATTTACAAGAACGGAAATTCCGGCAAAAACAAGAATAATTGAAAATAAAGTAAAAGGCCACCAGGGAAGCCCGGTAAATCCGCTGGTTAATGCAATAAACATCAAAAACCCCGTGGCCAGAAATAATGCCTGAGGTTTTGATAAAATCTGCAATGAAACGTCTTTTGCAAGTGATGTGCTCGCACCGGTTGAACGGGTCATCACGATACCGGATGAAATTGCCATCAACAATGAAGGAACCTGTGAAGCCAAACCGTCGCCTATTGTTAAAATCGTATATTTTGAAACCGCATCGGCCAAAGGCATTTGATTCATCAAAACGCCGATAATTAAGCCGCCCACGATATTTATAACCGCAATAATAATGCCCGCAATGGTATCTCCCTTAACAAACTTCATTGCACCGTCCATTGAACCGAACAGTGATGATTCTCTTTGAAGGTCTTCTCTTCTTTTAACCGCTTCTTCCGGAGAAATCAAACCCTGGTTAAAATCGGCGTCAATTGTCATTTGTTTACCGGGCATAGCATCCAGAGCAAATCTGGCGGAAACTTCGGCGATACGTTCGGCACCTTTTGTAATTACCATAAATTGAACAACCGTAATAATCAAAAATATAACACCGCCGACCACCATATTGCCGCCGGTAACAAATGTTCCGAACGCATGGATAACTTCGCCCGCATCCCCTTTTGCAAGAATAAGCCTTGTTGAAGCAATAGATAAAACAAGACGAAACATCGTTCCTATAAGAATAATTGAAGGAAACGAAGCAAGCTCAAGCGGTTTTTGCACAAACAAAGAAAACATCAATAAAACAACGCCTAAAGCAATGTTCAATGAAATTGAAAAATTTATAATCCAGTTGGGCACTTCAATTAACAAAATTAAAATAAGCGCAATAACAAAAAGCGCCATTAAAACTTCGCTTACGGGATTATTTGCAATTGTGGTTTTTGCCTGTGCCATTTATCTATTCGCCCCCCTGATATATTCCGAAGGCATTTTGTACTATTGAAAGCTGGGTTGTAAAATTCGCATCGACAACGCCGTTATTTGCAATTACGGTGCAGCTTCCTTTTTCAACCAATTCGTCGCCCTGAATAATTATTTTGGCATCCGTCTGGCTTTCTTCGATAATTTCGGGAAGTGATGCCTTTGCAAAATCAACATCATCGGGATTTACTTTAATGGTAATTTTTTCTTCGCCGCCGGACAACTCACCCAAAACTTCAAGAATTATTCCTTTCAGAACATCGCCTGAAAGTTCCACTTCTTTTTTAATGATTTTTTTGGCAACTTCAAGCGCAATTTCAAGTATATGTGATGAAACTTCTTCATAGATAACATTTTTTGCACCGACAAATTCTTTAAGATTCTCTTTTAAAATTTCAATTTCATTTCTGGCTTCGTTTAAACCGTTTTTATATCCTTCTTTTGCGGCGGCTTCTCTTATGCTTCTTGCTTCTTCCTGCGCACGGGACACAAGCGCCCTTTCATCGATTCGTCTGAACCCTCGTCTTCTGTCGCCCCTTCTTCTTTCATATCTTTCTTTAAATTCTAAAACCGAAACGTCAATTTTTTCATATTCTTCAAGTTTTTCTTCCAGAGGTGTTTTTTTCGGTTTCTGTTCGGCGGGAGTTTCGTTTTTCTCGGTTTCGGTTTGTTCTTTTTGGAGAAGCTCTTTTTCTTTTTTTTCAAGCGCTTTTTGTTTAAGTTTATTCGGTTTAATAATATTTGCACTGCCTTTTGGCACACCTTGTGTGCCTGAAGTATTTTCAGCCGTGCTTTTTGCTTTCTTTTTTATAATCATCTATGAAAGTTTTTCTTCCAAATACTTACAAATAACGTTTCCGACTCTTGCGGGCACCTTTACCTCTTCTTTTGTATACGGCGCCATCACAAACTCTCTTATGAGAGGTCTTTCATTATCTATTGCATTTATGATTTTTTCTTTATCTGTGCTCTTAACAATTTTATACAATTTAGCATAAATTCTGTCCATAGATATATTTTTAGGTTCGGGCAAAACTTCCTTAATCTCTTCCAAACACTTGATTGTAATGCCTTTATCTATTTTTTGCTCAAGGTTTGGCATCTTAATATACTGCAACAAAACCTGCGCTTCGGATTGATTGAATTTTGCAACTATGTTTTTTGCTTTTTCCTGCGGAAGTTTTTTTATCAAAAGCGCCAAAGACGCCAGCTTTAAAATTTTTGCATCCGATAAATCGTCCCCCAATGCCTGTTCCTGCTCAAACTGCGCTTTGGACATCGCATCAATGTTTGATTGGGACATTGTATTATTTGCAAGATTCTCATCAATTCTGCCTTTTGCTTTCAAGTCTTCGATTGCCTGTTTAAAACAATTTTTAACCTGAATTTCAATAACGGATATAACCTGCTCCTGAGGAAGATTTTTACTTATCGCCTGTTTGGCAATTTCAAAAACCGTAAATGCAACTTTTTGTAAGACACCCTCTCTAAGCTCGGGTGCAATTCCGCCCTTAATAAGGTCGATTGATTTATGAAAAGTCCACTCGCCGATAAATTGAGTAATAATACTTGCCTGTGGTGCGGTTAAATTGTATTTTTCATCTTTTACGAGTGCATCGCCGCACAAAAGGCAAAATTTATGAACGATATCAATAACAAATTTTTTATCCCCGTCCGATAATTCGGGCGGTATCACCTGACTTGCCTCCATTGCAAGATTTTTTGCAAAGGCTCTGGGGTCAAAACCTTCTATGACTCTTGCCGGTTTTTGCGCACCCGCTTGAGCCTGTGCTTGCGCTTGGGCTTGATTTTGAGGCTTTTGCGCCTGTTGTTGAGGTTGTGGTTTAGGCTGAGGCGGCACTTTATTTGTCCTTTAAGTCGTTCTTTGTCATTAAAAATTATACAATATCAGCTCGCTTCAATCCAGCTTTTAAGTTTTTCAATGGCTTCCATATCATCAACACTTGAATAATCTGCCGCAAGTTCCGAAATTGCATCTTCAATGTCGGCGTCTTTGGTTTTCTTGGGTTTTTGTTCGGTTTGAACGGGAGCACCCTGTGCGGCCTGTGCTGCCTGTGCGGCAGCCTGTGCCTGCTGTGCCTGAAGTTTTTGCAGATTTTGTTGTTCAAGAAGGTTTTGCGCCATGGCAGCCTGTCTTTGAATTAATTCCTGTGCTTTTGTATTAACGTCTTTCAATTGTTTTTCCTGTTCTTTTGCTTTTTGTCTTAACTGTTCAAGTTCTTCCTGATGCCTTTGGGCTTCTTTTTTGACTCTCATCGCAAGATATCTTAACCCGAACCCTAAACCGATAAGAAGCGCTAAGCCTACAACCCACCAGTGGTTGCCGGATTCTTCGGGTTTGGGAAGCCTGTTGGGGCTGTCGGGCGCCAGTATCGGATTTGTTGATTCGACAAATGCAATCGAAACGTTTTCCGGATCAACAAGCGGGCTTGCCGCATGAGCAATTAAAGTTTTTAAATCCTGAATTGTCATGCTCATCGGTATTGCCGATTGTTCAAGAGAAACCGCAATTGAAATTTCTTCAATGGCGCCTTCCTGCATATATTCGTTGACTTGCGTTTTTGTTACGCCGTATTGCGTTTCATGGGCCTGACGAACATATTTTCTGTCCTGAGATGAATTTTGCCCCGAAGTCGGAACTCCGTAAGGAAGATATACGCTCACCGCATTAATTGCGGAATTTATGTCGTTTGTATTATCCCCGAGCCTTTCGGTAAAACCCTGTTCGGTTACGGCCGCTTTTGAAGTCGGGTCATATATTATGCTTGATTTTTCAACCGGAGCCTGAGTTAAAAATGTTGAAACGGTAACGACATAGTTGCCTTTGCCCACCAGTCTGTCCAATTGCTGCGCAACTTTTTGCTGCATATATCTGTCATTTTCTTCAATTTTAGCCAGCGCATCATTGGCGCCGCCTATAATGCTTGCATAAACGTTTCCGTTTGTGTCGGTTATTGCGATATCTTCAGCCTTCAGACCCTGAATTGCACCCAATAAAAGATTGGTTATCGCTTTAATTTTCATATTATCGAGTCTTTCGCCGACATCCAGCTGAATTTGAACGGTTGCGGTTATAGGCTTTTGATCTCTTGCAAATAATGATTGTTCGGGAACCGACACAAACACCTGAGCATTTTTAATCGGAGGAATTTTTCTTATTAATCTTGCAAGTTCTCCGTTCATTGCTCTTATTAATCTTATTCTTTTATCTTCTTTTGTTGAAGTAAAATCGCCGGTATCAAAAATCTCCAGACCCACATGCTCATCGGCAAGCCCGGATTCAACTATTTTTAAAATAGCAATATCTCTTTGATCTTCCGTAATTTTATCTTTTGTTGATAAAACAATCTGAGATTTTGTTCCGTCCAAAACCCTTCTTGCTTTAATTCCGTTTCTCGCAAGAAGTGCCTGGACCTCTATTGCAAGACCGATTTTATCCGTCGTTAAAAGTGAAATATCTTCCTGAATAACTTTGGGAGCGGGAGCGTTAACCTGCCCGCTTTTATTTGCGGGGCGCGCAACCGAAACCGCAACAACAATGATAAGCACAATCACTATTGCCGTTATCCCTGCTATAATCCCGTAAAATACGGGTTTGTTTTCCATTAATTTTTGAAAATCCATCGCAATTTACTTTAACCGGTGAAGTTAACAAAACTATTATACATTTATTTTCCCGTTATGTAAGCCTTAAATAGAGATTTGCATAACTTTTTCATACGTTTGGATGACTTTTCCCAAAGCCGTCGTTGCCATATTCATCTGAATTTCCGATTTTGAAATGGCAGCCATAACGTCATGGATATCGGCTTTATCAAGCATTAAATCTTCAACCAATTGATCTGGCGCCGAAACATCTCTGTTTAACTGTTCCACAAGTCCGCCCATGACCGTTTGGAAATCGGGTGTTTCGGGCTGTTCGATACTTTTCATTCTAACGGGACCGTTAAACGTTGAAATTTTAGAGGGTTCTATCCTCTCGCCCAGATTAATATTAGGAGTAATACCGTCGACCATAATTTATTCACCTCTTTTTTATAAATACATGCTTAATATTGATTTAACGTAATTTTGAGTTTCCTTATAGGGGGGAACCCCGTCATATTTTTTAACCGCATTCGGACCCGCATTGTATGCGGCAAGCGCCAAAATTTTATTTCCGTTGAATTTTTCAAGCATTTGTTTTAAATATCTGACTCCGCCGTCAACGTTTTCTTCCGGATTATAGGGATCTTTAACGCCGAGAGATTCCGCGGTTTTCGGCATCAATTGCATTAAGCCCATTGCGCCCGCTTTGGATTTTGCATCCGGTTTAAAACCTGATTCCTGCTTAACAAGCGCTTTTACGAGTTTAGAGTCCATATCGTATTTTTCGCAAGCTTTATCTATGATATCCATAATGTCTGATTTTGAATATTCCGCTTTTAATTTTGAACCGACGGAAAGCGCTCCGAAAGGAATATTTGGCGGAGCATCAATTTTAAAAACGTTTTTCTTTTCGGTCGTTTCTTCAACCGAAGCTTTTAATACTTCATTAAAAGGCTTTGAGCCGAATTCTTCCGTGTTTGTTTTTTCAATCGAAGGCTTTTGTTCATAGATTGAATTTATATAGCTGTCCAATTGTCTTGCACGGTTGATTGCCTGCGCCTCGCCCGAAGAATTAATGTATTTTTGTATTGATCCTGAAAACATTTAAAACACTCACTCCACAAAGACATTATCGTCTTTATGTAAGATACCTTTACCAAATTCCCTTTAATATCATCTAAATTAATGATTTTTAACAAATCGTCATGAAAATCATTCAAATTATGTAACAAAATATTTACAAATGGGGCAGAGCAAAAAGAAAATACTAAACCAATATTAATTTTAATAATATAATTATTTTAAAGTATGAGTGAAAAAGAAGAAAAAATAGCAATTTATCCGGGCAGTTTCGATCCGGTTACAAAAGGGCACATCGACATTTTGGAGCGCGCTTCAAAAATGTTTGATAAAGTTATAATTGCGGTTTTAAAAAACAGCAGCAAAAAATCTTTTTTACCCGTTAAAGACAGGGTTGAACTCATAAAACAATCGATTAAAGATATTAAAAATGCCGAAGTGGCGTTTTTTGAAGGGTTAACGGTCGAATATGCAAGAAAAACGGGGGCGAAGTTTTTAATAAGAGGGTTAAGAGCCGTTTCCGATTTTGAATATGAAATGCAGCTGTCGCAAGCCAACATGTCGATTGCGCCCGATATAGGGACCGTATTTTTAATTACAAAACCCAAATACAACTTCATTTCTTCGGGAATTGTAAAAGAGCTTGCAAGCTACGGAGAAGATGTTTCAAAATTTGTTCCCGAAAGTGTGGTAGAATATTTTAAAAAGCAAAATAAGAAAGGTACGATATAAAAATGGTACAAGAAGGATTAAAATTATTTGCACTGTATGACAAATTACAAGAGCTGTTAGACGAAGGGTTTTATATTTTTCCCCTGCATTTAATGATTGTCAAAAGTAAAGAATTAAGCAGAATAATAGATTCTTTTCCTGATGCCATTGATGAAAGTATCAAAATGGCAAAGCTTATTTTAAGAAATAAAGAAGAAATGCTGCAGGATGCCAAAAATAAAGCTGAGCGCATAATACAGGATGCCGAAAATGAAAAAAGAAGAATTTTGGACGAATCATCTTTAAGACGTGAAATGGAAGAACAGGCAAAAGTATTCAGGGAAAAAGTTATACAGGAATGCGAAAACATAAAAATGAAGGCATTCGGCGAAGCCGAAGGAATAAGAATCGCATCAAACGAAGAAGCGCTGAAATTAAAAGATAACGCACAGGCTTACGCACAGCAAATTTTAGTCAAACTTGAGCAAGATTTAAACAGTCTGTTTCAAATCGTCAAAAACGGACAGCAGTATATAAGCGAATTGAGAAACGAAAACGACGAAAACGAAACGGTATACACAAGAGGCGAGCAGCAGAGAAGATAGGTCTGCCGCCTTTATTAATTTATAAGGGTTACCAAAAAAGGAGTTTGCTTTTATGAAAAAAACCATACTGACACTTGCCGCAATTTTTGCATTATCGGGAGCTGTTTATGCGGCTGAAAACAATGATTTTTGGACAAACATACAAAAAGGTTTTCAGGAAACTCAAAAAACCTTTCAGGAAGACATTGAAGCCATAAAAGGCGACAGACAAAAAAGCAGATCAAGCACATATTCGCTGCAGGATACGATAGATGAATTGAAAGCTCAAAGAGATGCGGAACTTAAACCGATTGATGAAAAAATCAAACAAAAAGAAGCTCAGATGAGAAAAGTTCTTTTGGATACAAAACTCAGCATGTCGCAAAAAAAATCAAAAACAACTCTCATACAAAAAGAAATAAATACTCTTAAAGAACAAAAAGAAAACATTGAAGAAAATTACAGACAAAAAATAAGAGAATTCAGATACAACTGATTTTACATAAATAAAAATATGCGCC
>DVJH01000119.1 GCA_018710795.1 Candidatus Galligastranaerophilus gallistercoris
CAAATTGCAAAAATTCAAAATAACACAACGTATTCAAACATTAACAATAAAGAAAACAAAACCCGAAACAATTCCGCTTCTTTTACGGGTGCCGGCAGTGCCGTAATGAACGGCGTCGGTAACTTTTTTCAGCTATGCGATGATGTTCCCATGATAGGGGTTGCCGTAACGGACAGTATTGCAACCGATGTCCCCAGAACCATAGTCGATTTAAAACAGGTGGGTGTTCCCGCGGCTGCAGAAACCGCAAGGCGTGAATTTTCGGGTCTTTTTGTAAACTGTTTAATCCCCGGTGCCTTTGTATACGGTGCGGCCAATCTTTTTAACGACGGTTATATGAGAAATTTTAAAACGCCTCAAAATCGTCCCGTTAAATTGTCTTTGTCATGGGCTAACGGCGAGGCGATTTCAAACATTGTAGGCGTTTGGAAAGATTACACGGGAGTTCCCGACATAAAAGATATTGTTAATCCCAATGAAAAAGAACGGGCATTATCAGTTTTAAGAGGAAAAAGGTTTGATTCCAAAAAATTTGTCTCGGGCGTTTTGAAAAATGTCGAAGGTCTTGAAGGTGTCAATAACTGGGTTAAATTATCGGACCATGAAGCTTTGATAGATGAAGCTTCTTCAATCCTTGAACCCTATATAGGTTCAAGAAAACCCAAAGGCATTATTCAGGCTTTTAAATACAGAAGGCAAAAGAATAACGCCGTCCAGCAAGCGTTTGATGTTATTGTTAAAGGCGCCTATAAAACAAAAGACCCCTTGGGTAAAACCGTAATAAATACAATCGAAGAAAACGGCGGCATAAAGGCTGCGCAGGAGCTGAAATTTAAAGGTAAAGAGATAGCCTCCGACCTAAAATGCCTTTTAAGAGACACGGTAGATATCGGACAGGTTATATTACAATCGGATGAAATAAGGAAAAACCCCGACAGCTTTATTAAAAAAGCAACGAAAATGGTCAACGCAAAAAGTTTGAGCGGGCTTGCCGTTATTATTCCGCTTGCAATGAGCATGCAATATATAAACAGAGCCATTACAAGACATAAATATAAAAGAACGGGTGCACCCATATATAAAGATTTTGAAAAAGAAGACAGAGTTTTAACCGATAAAGAAAAACAACAATTGAAAGCAACAAAGCCTCTTGCGGTTGCTTCCATGGTCGGGCTTGCCGCCCTATCCATGGGCAAAACTTTCCCGAGAAGCCTTTCCCAAGCGGTAAACATGCTTCAATTCAATACAAAATTTCCTTCTCTTAACCAGTGCCGCGTTATTGCAACTTCAACCTTTGCTTCAAGAATGATGGCAGCCGAAGACCCTAACGAACTGAGAGAAAGCACGGTAAGAGATGTTGCAAGTTTTGCGGGGCTTTATTTCCTCGGTGATTATGCCGAAAAACTTGCCGCAACCGCAATTCAAAAATTCTCCAAACCCGGCAAAGAAGGCAGGTTAAATATGTTTAACCGCACAAAAAATCCCGATGAATACAAAAATGTTTTCCAAAAATTTAAAGGCTGGGTAAAAGATACAAACGTTAAATCTTTTGATGAAATACCGAAAGAATTCAGAAACTACCGCTCGCTTGCCAAAATGGGCGGCATAGGCTTTTCAATCGCTTTATTGGGCGTATTTTTACCTATGTATAACAGACACGTTACAAACAAAAAAGAAGCAAAAAGAAAAGCTTTATTGGAGCAGCAAAGAATTCAAAATAACATTTATAATCCTAAGACCGTCTTTCCCAAAAAAGAAGATAAAACCGTTCCGAATCAAAAAACGGAAAATAAATTTGCACAATGGAGCGATTTTTCAAAAGATGAAGCATTTTCCAAAGTTGCATCGCAATTTATAAAACAGGATTAAAAAAAGACGGTTTTATTACCGTCTTTTTTTTATTGTAACCTTATGCCCTATCCCTAATAGTGGTATATATCTTTTTATTCCTGACCTGAAAAGAGGTTCGGAAGCGAAGAAACAAATTCGACAAAACCGTCGGATAAATCTCTTACAAAATCTTTTGCTACTTTTTTCAGAGGCTGTTTGTCGATATGGTCAAATGCCAAATAAATAGGGTCTTTTGCCGTTTTAAAAGATGTTCTTATGTTTAATACATCAATATCATCCAATGTGGATTTAAGACCTTCAATATTAGAAAAATGAATCGCATCGGTTGCATTTTGATATGGATTTGAACCGTTTACTCCGATTTCGGGCGACATCTTTTATCCTCTCGTGTTTATATCTTACATATATATAAAAAATATACTCCCGAAAAAATTGTCTTTTATTTTATAATTTGTTAACGTTTGTTAAGAAAGTGTCAGAAAATATGATTTAATAAACGTTTCAATTTCTTTTCCGTAAAACATTATAATAATATATGAAATCATCATTGAAGGCCCGAACGGAAGCATACACATTGTCATGTTTCCGTTATCATCCTTCTTTTTCATATCATTCAAAATAAAATACGCACACAAAATCGTACCCGTTATTATAACAATTAAAAATATAACGGATTGGGAAAACGTTTTTATAAGATTTAAATGCGAAATTAAAAATGTTGCCGCCATTAAAATAATCGATGCAATAAGAGCAAAAGCGGTGTTTTTTTTGCCCGTTTTATATGAGCGGATAAGAAAAAACGGAAAAACGCACAGCGCCATAATAATAACGCTTAACAGGGAAGAAATCACCATCAGTTTCCAGCCGAAAAATGCCCCTATTCCCGCTGCAATAAGGCTGTCACCTTCTCCGAATGCTCTTTGGTCTGCAAGTAAATATCCGCTTCTTGCAATAATTTCAAACAGCAAAAAACCGCTGACGGCACCTGCCATAGAATATAAAAAACCCGTATATCCGCCTGAAAATATATTAAATAAAATGCCCGAAAGAATTAAAAGATATCCGTGAAAATCAAAAATGACGCTTTCTTTGATGTCCGTAACCGCCATGACCATAAAAAGCGAAAAGCCCGTTATATAAAAAAGTGTTTGAAGGGTTATATTGAATTTAAGAAAAATCAAGAGAAAAAATAAACCCGTCAAAAACTCAACAATCGGATATTGTATCGAAACATGTTCTCTGCAATAATGGCATTTGCCCCTTATTATCAGATAAGATAAAACGGGTATATTCATCCACCATTTCAATTTATTTCCGCATTTGGGGCATTTTGAAGCGGGAAAAATAATACTCTCGCCCGATAATCCTCTTAAAACCACCACGTTTAAAAAGCTGCCTATGCAAAGCCCGACCGCAAAAATCCATACACCTGATAATATTTTAATTTCAGGAGTAATTAAAATATTATTCATAAGGAACCACACCCTTGCTTGTTATATATTCAAATAATTTAGCAAGCGCTTTTTTCATTTTTCTTGAAACCTGCATCTGGCTTATATTAAGCCTGTCGGAAATTTCCCTTTGATTTAAACCTTCATAGAAATTCATCATAACGATTGTTTTGTCTTCTTTATCAAGAGAATTCATTGCTTCTTCAAGAATCATCCTGTCTTCAAAAATTTCCTGCATTGCTTTCTGGCTTTCATCGGGAATTTTATCAACAATGGAAGAATTCTGCCCCCCGTCCGATTCGCTTGATGTAATCTGGTCAATGGATATGGTAGAGGTTCTTCTGTCTAAATCAATAACTTCTTCGATTTTGTTTTGCGGCATTTGAAGCGCATTGGCAAGCTGTTCGTCCGTGGGTGCGGCACCGTATTTTTGCGTCAATTCCATCGTGATTTTATGTACACGGTATGATAATTCTTTAATTTCTCTGGGCGCCCTTATCATTGAGGCTTTATCTCTTAAATAATGCCTGATTTCACCTGTTATAAGGTAAGTTGCATAAGTTTTAAAACTCGTGCTTTTATTTGCCGAATATAATTCAACCGCTTTTAAAAGCCCGATTGAACCGACCTGTACGATATCTTCAACAGGGTCATTGGAACGTCTTGCAAACGATCTTGCAACTTTTGTAACCAACGGCAAATATGCCATCGTAATAAGTCCTTTAAGCTTCTTTTTTATTTTGTCGTCATTTGTATTTTTATATTCAAGAAGCCAGTCGTTTATTTCTATATGTTCTGTATTTTCTTCGTTTATCATATCCGCTATACTGTGTTAAATATTCTGTCGCCTGCATCTCCGAGCCCGGGAACAATGTAGCCTTTTTCATTTAATGTTTCATCAATTTGAGATGTTACTATTCTTATATCGGGATATGCCCCCGTCAGTCTTTCTATCCCTTCGGGTGCCGATATGAGGCTCATAAATACGATATTTTCCTGTTTAATCCCCTGTTTTACGAAATTGTGAACGGCGTCATATCCCGAATTGCCCGTTGCAAGCATGGGGTCCAGTATAAAAACATAAGTTTTATCGGGATTTTTAAATTTACCCTTCATTTTATTGTAATACCATATAGGTTCAAGTGTTTCTTCATTTCGATACATCCCTAAATGATGAATGTGCGCAAAAGGAAGCATATTTTGTACTATATCCGAAAAAACAAGCCCTGCTCTCAAAATCGGCGCCGCAATAATTTCAATCTCATCCGAGATAATTTCGTTTTCCGTTTCTTTTATCGGGGTTTTAACTTTGACGGTTTTTGTGGGCAGAAATTTTGTTGCTTCAAAAACCAGTGCGTATGAAATTCTCTTCAGCGCCATATTAAAAGCTTCGGTATTTGTGGAAGCGTCTCTGAGTACGGCGAGATTATGCTTTATTAAAGGGTGATTTAATACGGCAATGTTTTTTTGTGCTGCAGTTTTCATAAATTTCTCTCACTTTATAAAAAGATTTTACTACAACATACGGCTTTCATCAAACAATATAATTAAAACGGGTGAAAAATCATTCTTTCTTTACAAAGTTTTCTTCGCCCTTTAAAGTTCTGTTCATTAATTCTAAAAAGATTTCTTTTGAATTTTCTTTTGAATAGACAGCCTTATATATTGCTTTTGAAATGGGTGTTTCAATATTTATTTTATCGGCAAGTTCGCATATGGCTTTTGAGGTTTTAACGCCCTCTGCAACGGAGCCTAATTCCGATAAAATGTCATCAATTTTTTTACCCTTTGCAAGCATTCTTCCTACGGTATTATTTCTGCTTAAATGACTGTAACAGGTTGCGATTAAATCGCCCATACCCGATAAGCCCCATAAGGTTGAAGGGTTTGCGCCCATATGAACGCTGACTCTGACAATTTCCGCCATGCCTCTTGTTAAAAGAGCGCCTTTGGAGTTATCTCCGAAATTCATTTCATCAATAAACCCTGCCGCAATTGCAATAACGTTCTTTAAGCTTCCGCCGAGCTCAACCCCTATAACATCATCGTTTGTATATAATCTGAATTTATTTTTTACGCTTAATGCTTTTTGGACTTTCAGTGCAATTTCGATATTTTCCGATGCAACACAGGCGGCTGTGGGCTGCCCTTCCAGAACTTCTTTTGCAAGGGTCGGACCCGATAAAACGGCAATATTTTGATTGGGCAGCTCATCTTTTATAACTTCGCTCATTCTCTTTAAGCTTCCCTGCTCTAAACCCTTTGATGCGTTGACAAGAATCTGCTCATCTTTAATTCCCGCTTCTTTTAATTGTCTGCAGACATCCCTTATGGCAGAAGTTGCAACAACAAGAAGAATTATATCCGAATCTTTGATTGCTTCTTTTAAATTTGACGTGATTTGTATCTTTTTATCAAGTTCAATCTCAAAAGGCTTTGAAACTTTCTTATTCAAAAGAAGTTCTTCGGATAAATCCGCCTGTCTTGACCACCCTGTTATTTCGTCAAAATTATCAGTCAGAAGTTTAGTTAAAACCAAACCCCAGCAACCTAAACCCAAAACCGTTAATTTCATTTTACCCCGTAACTAAAATTTATATGAGTCCCATTGATTTTAATTCATGCTCGATTTTTGCATCTCTCATGCTTGCTTCCGCCAATCTCATAAAAACATCGCTTTTGTCGTATGCCGAATTTGAAGCGCTGCTGTGCGGTTTGCGGCAATTTGTTCTTTGCTGGAAAGCTTGTCCCATCGTTGTTGATGCTGTTCTTCCCGTTTGTGCAAAAATCGGCGAAATTCGCATAAAAATCGACTCCTTAAAAATAGGTTCCATTAAAATATATCACAACTTAATCCTATATGCAATAAGAAACCGGGGCAATTTTTACCCGATTTTTTATTGCAGTACATATAGAACAATGCCCGTGCATACTGCAAGATTTAAGGATTCGACATCATTTGACATTTTTACGGTTAATTTTTCGTCTGACAAGTTTAATAATTCTTTACACAGTCCGTTTGCTTCCGAGCCGAACATAACAATTATTTTTGAGTCGATTTTTTTGTATTCTTCTATGGTTTTATTTGAATTGACTACGGTTGCAATAAATCTGTGTGTTTTTTTAAATTGCTCCAATTCTCCCGTTGTTGTTTTTAATATTGGAATTTTAAAGATATTCCCCGCCGCCGACCTTATAACTTTCGGGGAAAATTCATCAACGGTGTCTCCGTATAATAAAATCCCTTCTATGTTAAAGGCACAGCATGCTCTTATTATGGTACCCAAATTCCCCGCATCTTTTATATTATCCAACAGGGCTATTTTTTTAAATTTAAAAAAGTCATTTATGGAATATTTTGGTTTTTTTGTAACGGCAATAATGTTTGAAGGGCTTTCTGTCGTGGAAATTTTTTTCATAACCGCTTCGCTTGCAAGATAAATATCGTAATTTTTATATTTTGCAGCCGTTTTTTTATCATCCGATATAATATATTTGATTTTTAAATTGCTTAAAATTGCACCTTCAACCGCTTTTAAGCCTTCAAGAAGAATTAAATCTTCCCTGTATTTTTTTTGGTGTAATTTTACGGTTTCTTTTACCAGATTATTTTGCACGCTTGTTATTTCATTCATAAATAATAATCCTGCCATTCTTTCAAATATTGTTTTTCTTGTTTTTTGAGAAGATTATAATCAATCAAATCTTCTTCATAAGGAAAATGCGACAGGGAAACTTTTTTTCCTTGTTTTAAATAAACAGTGTTTTCAAGTCTTACCCCGAAGGCATTTTCTTTATATAACCCAGGCTCAATCGTAAAAACATTGTTATTTTTTATTTTTATTCTCATTTTATTTGTCAATGTAGGGGGTGATTGATGAACGGGAATGCCTATCCCGTGGCCCAGCCCGTGCGGAAAATAAAACCCTTCTTTTTCATATTTTTTTAAATATTTAACCGCAAGATTATGAAGTTCATCCGTCATTAAAATTTCCGAATGATAGACGTTTAATTGTGCTTTTAATACGGCGGTGTAAATTTTCTTAATTTCGTCTTTTGCTTTTTTATTTTTGCACCAAAATGTTCTTGTGATATCGGTTGCATATCCGCCCCCGTAATATCCGCCGCAATCAAGAAGAAGTATATCTCCTTTTTTTAAAATTTTGTCTTTTGAGCAGTTTGTATAGTGGATTATGCTTGAATTATCTCCTATTGCAAGAATCGTTTTGAATGAAGTGCAAAATGCTCCTTCTTTTTTTAATTCTTTTTCAAAAATTTCATTTAATTCAAATTCGCTTAATCCTTCTTTTATTTGTTCTCTGAATGAAAAAAGCGTGTTATCGAGCCTTTTGAATGAATCGATATAATGATTGATTTCCGCCCTGTTTTTAACCGATACCGTTTTAACAATCGGGTTATTTTTAATTTCTTTGGGATTTTGTATTAAATTGTAATCATATAAAGATAAATCCGAAAAATCGGCATTAATTTCGTTTTTTATATTTTTTATGTATTTTTCGTATTCTTTTTTTGGTTTTACTTTCAAAAAATCTGTATTATACGGAATTTTATAATCACAAAACAGAATAATTTCATTTTTATTTTTAATAAAAAGCTTTGCCATGAAGGTTGAAGTATTTTTTGTTTTATATGACCTTAAATTTAAAATGTATGCAATATGTTCAAGATTTGTAAT
>DVJH01000120.1 GCA_018710795.1 Candidatus Galligastranaerophilus gallistercoris
TTTTAGGCGTTGTTGCGGCATTTCTTATACCCACAATAGTAACCGATGTCAGAGAACATGCAAACAGAGCAAGAAGGCAGGCAATGGCAGTTGACATTTCAAACGCTCTAAGCCATATGGTTATGCTTGAAAACAGAATAAGCTGGAGCGAAAACGAACAGATAAATATCAGAACAAATGAACCTACGGGCGAATTTATAGTATATCATCTTGCAAATTATATGAAACTTGCAAAAATATGCAGTTCCGGTTTAAGTCACATATATATAAATCCTGATGCCGATAAACCCCCGAGACCCGTTCTTTCGGATGAGATAAAAGTTGCAAATCAAAATAAATCTTTATTAAAAAATGACGATATTATCGCAAATATAAGTTTAAAACATGTATTAAGCCAAAATGCGGGACTTGTTCAGATTGATTATGACGAGATTATAAAAAGAATAAGTGAATCTTACTATGATTGCGGCTGGTTAGAAGGCAATGCATACAGAGATTATGATTTGGTTAATTCATACAGCGTAATGGATCTTGCGCAAAGCGCTTATTTGCCTTCATTTTCTTATGTGCCCTGGGCAATAAAAACTCAAAACGGAATATCAATGATAATTTCGTATAATCCGTTCTGCTACGGAGAGCCGCAGGATGTTCACCGTGATTTTATGCCGAAAGCGGGCAGAGTAAGAGAAAGCAATTCGGACATGTTTAATAAGATGAATTTGAGCCGTGCGGCATGTTTGAATATCGTATACGATGTTAACGGGGCAACTCCTCCCAATATAATCGGAAACGACGTAGGCTTTGCAACGGTATTTTTCGGTAAAAAACCAAAAGTTACGGTGCCTGTTTTTGCGGGCAACTATGATTTTGAAAAGAATTATACGCTTGAAGAAGCGGAACAATTCTGCCTTAATAATTCCGCAAGCGGAAACGAAGGAATTCCTACCGCCGAAGAGATGATGTCGATGAGCATTAATGCTAAATTATTGCCCGATACCGTTGCTTCAACCACTTTGGGCAATGCGGTGTTTTCTTATTCACCATCCGATTGGACAAGATATTTCCTTCAAACTTATGATAAGGATAATCCTCCGGGGCAAAGCGGCGGAGTTATCTGTACGTATAAATAAACTTAAAAAAATATCCCTTTTTAAAAAGGGATATTTTTTTAATTGCACTTTTTATTTTCTTTTTTTGCGATTCCCGCTTCATAGCCCGCTTTTGCATACAGAAGCGGAAGAATTTTATCCGCCTGAATTTTTTTTGCCAGAGGGATTTTTGCAAGAACGAGAAGAGATAATATGTCATCCGTATGCACGAGGCAGTCTTTAAGATGAAATTTTCTTTTTTCGCATTTTTCTTCGCCGTTTTTAAAGAATGTATCATTAATTTTGTTTGAAGTTTTGTTTGCAACAAACATTCCTCCCGCAACGGAACCTGCAATCATTGCGGCTTTTGCGGGGGCGGATTTCATTTTGCCCGTTTTATCCGATATTGCCTGTAATCCGGCAACAAAAACCGTCGGGGTAATATTGTTTAAAAGTTCAAAGACTCCTTCTTTATATTTTGCCTGTTTGTTTTCGGGATTTTTATCGGCTAAAACTCCTGCGCTTACGGCTCCAAGTATGCCGCCTAATGATGATGCCAAAATTTCGGGGAATGATTCAATTTCAAACATATTATATGTTGATTTCAGTTTATCTTTTATTGTTGACGAATTATTTTTAAATGTATCAACAAGGACATTTCCTCTTCCTTTAATAAGATTTGCTCCGACGACGGGAATAATTGCCCCCGTAAGTGAAGCCAAGGCTATTATTTTTTTTGTTTTTGCTTCTTTTTCTTTTTTTGTGTTTTGTAATTTATTTTCGGATAATTTCAGATTTTCTTTGTAATTTTGTCTGTTTGCATAGAAACTTTGAAATACTCCGGCCGAAACTTGTGGTATTTGCATTCTGGCCTTTCTATTCTGACAATAAATGTTAGTCTTACCTTACATTATATACAAAATGATTTTTTGTGCAACAGTTTTTTTAAAAAAACTATTGATTTGTGCTCGCCGTTTTTGTGCCCGATTCGTATCCGACATGGGAATAAATCAAAGGCAGGGTCATTCCGAGCTGTTTTGCAAAAGGAACGCCCGATATTGCCATAACGCCCAGAATATCATCGGCATGGATTAAAAAATCCGAGGGTTTTGTTTTTCTTTCTTCAAAATTTTCTTCTTTAAATATATGTTTATTTACGACATTTGAAATTTTATTTGCCGCAAACATTCCGCCCGCAATACCAGCCGCAACGATGCCCGCTTTTGCCGGAGCTTTTAATTCCCTGCCCGTTTTTTGCGCAATTTTTTCCGCACCGGTTATAAGCCCTATCGGAACAAGGCAGTTTGCAAAACCGTAAATTGCTTCTTTATATTTAGAGTTTCTGTTTTCTTTATCTCTGTCCATTGAAATACCTGCGGCAAGGCCGCCCAGGATTGAACCCGTAACGGACATTATAATTTGTTTTGGTTTTGAAACCTGAATTAAATTTAAAACGGAGCTTGCTTTTTCTTTCAGCGTGCTTGATTGCTTTGTAAACGTATCTTTAATTTTTCCGGCTCCGCCTTTTTTTGCGTTATATATCATCAGGGGAATAAAAGCTCCGGCTAAAGACGCCGCTACCGTCATTTTATGGACGGTTTCTTTTTTGTTTTTTTTATCTATCCCGGTTTGAAGCTCTTTTCTTTGGGTATAGAAACTTTTGAAAGCTTCATGCGATACGTTGTTAATTTTCATGGCCGAATATAATAATTAGGTCTACATTTATATAAAACCAAAAAATCGGATTTTTTTCAATAGGTAATGCTTCTTTACAATTAATTGTTTTTAAATGCCGTTTGGGGTATGGTTTTTTATTATGACTTGGGAATTTTACGGGACCGGACAATATTTATGCAAAATACGGAATTTTTTGAAATAGATTTAACACAGACTAAAGATTCGCAGGCGCTTGTGGATTATGTTGTAAATGCACTTGAAACTTCGGATAAAAAGGGCGCCTCGGTTAAGTTAAAGCTTGATGATGCTCAAATCAGCCAATCGCAGATGATTTTCATAAAATCTTTGATTGAAAGCTACGGGTTTTCTTTAGGTTTTGTTCAAACCACAAATTCTTACACCAGAGATATTTGTATTGAAATGGGAATAGGAACAAGCATTAAGGCGCCTTCGGCAGCGGAATATAATGATATCCGAAATGAAAAACTTGATGATTTAAGAGAGCAATTTAAGGCAAAATTTAACGAAGGGTTATTGCCCGACAATAATACAAAAGAGGATGCGGCGGGCGATTTACTTGAAAATAAAGAAGAAAAACCGGAAATTATAGAAGAGAAAAAAGAAGAAAACAACGATAACGATACACAAGATGAAAAATACGCTCCGGATGAAAAAGATGAAGAAATTGAACAAAACGATGTACAAAAACAGGTCATAAGCGTATACAGAAAAGCGGATGAAGAAGAAAACCGCCTTGAATTTCAGGATGAAGAAGAAGTTGATTTTTACGCACCGCCGACCAACGACCCCGTTGTTGCGGATTCAAAACAAACAATATATGTACACCAGACATTAAGATCGGGGCAGATAATTGATTTTGACGGCAATGTTGTTATAATAGGCGACTGCCACCCCGGAAGCGAAATTAAAGCCACGGGTGATATCACCGTATGGGGTGTACTGGGGTCGATTGCGCATGCCGGTGCAAAGGGAAATGCGGAAGCCAGAATAAGGGCGCTGAAGATGAATGCGGTTCAATTAAGAATTGCAAATTGTTATTCAAGACGCCCCGACAGCGGAAACATTCCTTATATCGTTAAATCTTCGGTGTTTACACCCGAAGAGGCAAGAATAGTTGATGACAATATCGTGTTATTTAAAATGGCACAAAATTAAGAGAAAGGAAAATAAATGACAGGTTCCGTTATAGTTATAACCTCGGGAAAGGGCGGAGTAGGAAAAACGACAACGTCTGCCAATATCGGCACCGCTCTTGCAAAAGACGGTTCTAAAGTGGTTTTAATCGATACAGATATAGGGCTTAGAAACCTTGATTTGTTATTGGGTTTGGAAAACAGAATAGTATATACTATTGTTGATGTTGTGGAAGAAAGATGCAAGCTTAAACAGGCGCTTGTCAAAGATAAAAAAAATCCCAATTTGTGCCTGCTTGCTGCGGCGCAAACCAGAGATAAATCGGCAGTAACGGAAGAACAGCTGAAAGAAATCTGCGACACATTAAAGGAAGAATACGATTATATTATTGTTGACTGCCCTGCGGGTATTGAACAGGGTTTCCAAAATGCGGTTGCGGGGGCAAACGAGGCAATTGTCGTTACGACACCCGAGATGTCTGCGGTAAGGGATGCGGATAGAATCATAGGTCTTTTGGAAGCAAAAGAAGATGTTAAAAAATACAGACTTCTTGTTAACAGGGTACGCCCTAATTTAATTAAAACAAACGATATGATGAGCG
>DVJH01000121.1 GCA_018710795.1 Candidatus Galligastranaerophilus gallistercoris
TGAGGAAGCCTTGTTGTTTCTTTAACGTTAAGAACAAAAACTCTTATTCTGTTTCCGGGTTTATAGTATTCGCCCGGTAATTGTTCTTTTGCAGGCATAATGGCATCGGTTTTTCCGATGTTTACTATTACGTTTCTGTCATCTCTTCTCTGGATTATACCCGTTATAAGAGTGCCTTTTTTGCTCATAAATTCATCCAGTACAAGTTTTCTTTCAGCCTCTCTTATTCTTTGTGTTATAACCTGTTTAGCCGATTGTGCGGCAATTCTTCCGAAGTCTTCGGGTGTAACTTCAATTTTTACTTCATCTTCAAGTTCAACTTCATCATCGATTTCTTTTGCATCTTCAAGAGAAATCTGGGTATCGGGGTCTTCTACGTTTTCAACCACGAGTTTTGTTCTAAATACGCCAATTTCGCCCGATTCTTCGTCCAAAATTGCCTCAACGTTATCGGCGTCTTTATCTTTAATGTGTTTTTTATATCCCGCAACAAGTGCGTCGCAAAGCGATGAAACCAAAACATCTTTTGAAATGCCTTTTTCTCTTTCAAGCTGCTCTGCCGCTTCAAACAGTGCCGTTCCGATTTTAATCATGGTTATTGTCTCCTATAGTTCTTCAATATCATTTAATCTGACGGAAAAAAGATTATCTTGGCTTATATCATATTCTTTTTCCGTATCGTATACAAAAACCTTAAGTCCGAATGAATCGTTATAATCAACGATTTCGCCCTTAAAAGTTTTTGGCATGTTTTCTTCCAAAGGGTTTTTAACTTTTATTATAACTTTATGACCTTTGAAAATTATATACTCTCTTTTGCTTTTTAATTTTTTATCAAGCCCCGGAGAAGAAACCTCAAGATAATATTTAAAAGGAATAATTTCATCCAGCAAATCGCCCAGACTTCTTGAAATGTTTTCGCAATCCTGATGGCTGACGGGGTGATCGTTTGAATATATAAAAATTCTCAAAAACCAATGCCCGTTTTCTTTATCGAGTGCAACTTCCAGCGGTATCAAATTATACCTCATTGCGGTATTTTCAATGACGGGCATTATTTTTTCGATTATTTCTTTTTTGCTTAAATGTTCTTTCATATGTTTTTCTTTTTGAAAAAAAAGAACGGTTAAACTGTTACCGCTCTTTTTGTTCGTAATGCGATTTAATTTTTGTCAAAATCTCTGACCAAAAAAGTATATCATAAAAAATCTCATATCCGCAATAAAATATAAAGAATGTTTAAATAAAATCGACCGTAACAATTTCAGGCAGGCAGTTAAACCTTAAATGAAAAATGCTTGTCCCCAAACCCTTTGTTACATACATTTTATTTTCAATCAGCCCCGATTCATATTTTTTTCCGTATTTAGAAGGAACAATAACCGCACCGAAAAAAGGAACTCTTACCTGCCCGCCGTGGGTATGCCCCGAAAATATAAAATCCGTCTTTTCTTTGGCAAAAGGCATAATATCCGGCGAATGAGAAACAAGTATTACGGGCGGCTCGGTATTTTTCAGCGCTTTATCAAGACTGTAGTAAGTTGTCTGCATATCGGATATTCCCGCTATCGTAATCTTTTGCCCGTTTATATCAAGCTTGTAAGAATTATTTTCAAGAATATTAATTCCTTTTTCTTTCAATTTTTCTTTTATGAATGCACTTTCCCTGTTATAGTCATGGTTTCCCAAAACCGAATAAACACCGTATTTTGAATGTATTTTTGAAAAATTATCTGCAATTTTATTCATATCCATTGAAACCCTTATATTGTGCATAACGGCATAATCGCCGCCCAAAAGCACTATATCGGGATTTTCTTTATTAACTTTATTTACGATTCTTTTAATTCTTAAATTTGCAAACCTTGAAAAATGAAAATCCGACAAGAAAACGACTCTTACGTTTTTTATTCCGGCAGATTCAATATTTATCCTTTTTACCGTAATTAAATTCGGCTCGATTAAAAAAGAATAAAAAATAAAAACCGTAATAACAGAAATTAAAAAAGTTTTAATCATAATAAAACAGTTTACAATAAAATTTTGAAAATATAAGTTTTTAAGGGTATACTTTTTATATTGATTTTGGAGTTTAATTTTATGCCTTTTGAATTTATTGAAACGGAAATGAAAGAAGTAATCCTCGTTAAACCTAAAATTTTCGGAGATGAAAGAGGCTTTTTTATGGAAACTTATAAAAAAGAGGATTTTATAAAAGGCGGCATAACGGACGATTTTATTCAGGACAACCATTCAAAATCATCACATAAAGTTTTAAGAGGGCTTCATTATCAATTAAACCCGAACACACAGGGCAAACTCGTAAGATGTACAAAAGGAAAAATCATTGATGTTGCGGTTGATATAAGAAAAAATTCCCCGACATATTTAAAATGGGTAAAAGCCGAGCTTTCGGAAGATAATAAATATCAGCTCTATATCCCGAAAGGCTTTGCGCACGGTTTTGTCGTTATAAGCCCCGAAGCGGAAGTTATATATAAAGTTTCCGGCAAATACAGCCCGAAAGACGAAAGAAACATTCTCTGGAACGATAAAGATATTAATATTGACTGGGGCATTGATTTTGAGCCGATTTTAAGCCAAAAAGATAAAATTGCGCCCGAAATTAAAAACATAAAAGATGAGGATTTATTATGATTGCACTTGTAGTCGGGGCATCGGGCATGCTGGGGCAGGATTTATGCCCCGTTCTGGAAGATTTCGGATACGATGTCATTGAAACAAACAGCAAAATTCTTGATATTACAAAAAAAGACGATGTGTTTAATTTCATCGAACAAAATAAACCCGATATCATCTTTCATCTTGCCGCATACACAAACGTAGATTTAGCCGAAGAAGAACAAAAAAAAGCCGAGCTTATAAATAAAGAAGGCACAAAAAATCTGGCAATTATTTCATCAAAACTCGATATCCCGATTGTCTACATTTCAACCGATTATGTTTTTGACGGAGAAAAAAATTCTCCCTATACTCCGAAAGATAAAACAAACCCGATTAACGTATACGGAAAAACAAAATTAATGGGCGAAATTGAAATTCAAAAACATTGCAAGAAATTTTATATTGCAAGAACAAGCTGGTTATACGGAATAAACGGCAAAAATTTTGTGGACACCATGCTTAAATTAAAGGATAAACCGCTAAAAGTTGTAAATGACCAGTGGGGAACGCCGACCTGGACCGCCGATTTATCAAATGCGCTTGTTGAATTGTTAAATAAGCCTTATGGAATCTATCATCTTACGGGAGGGGGAAAACCGACCACATGGTATAACTTTGCAAAAACAATTTTTGAATATGCAAATATAAATCCCGATTTATCCCCCTGCACGACGGAAGAATACCCCCGCCCCGCAAAACGTCCGAAATATAGCGTCTTAGATAACGGCAAAATGTTAAGAAACTGGAAATCGGCACTGAAAGATTATTTAAACCTTGTTGATATTAAATAAAGTTTAAAATAAGCGCAACAAAGCTCCCTTTATATAAAGGGAGCTTTTATATTTTATAAAGTTATGTCAAACCGGCCTTAATCAGCTAATCTTATTGAACGTCTTCTACAACTTCTTCAACTGTTTGTTCAACTTCTTCTTTTTTAAATTTAGCTTTAAGTGTTTCAATTTTATCTGCAGCCCAATCTTTTGCTTCGCCGGCTTTTTTTGCGATTTTTGCGCCTAATTCCATATAGCCGTTTTTCGCTTTTGCTACAACTTTTTGTGCAGCATTGCCTTCAAAAGTATCTGCAACTTTACCTGTCTTAATAGCATAAGCCAAGCTGCCGACTGCTGCCAAACCTGCAACCGCACCTGCAACCGTTGCTGCTTTTTTAGCGGGTGTTGCTTCTTTAAAACCTTGTACCGGATTGATTGACATTTTTCTTTCTCCTTATTTATATTTACATCTAACAAACATTTCTTACATTTGCATATACATAAATAATCCTGAAGATAAATTATTGCTATCATGCAGTTTTATTATTTACAAATGTTTACAAAAATCTTTCTTCTCCTAACCTAACATTTGTTATTATAAACAAAATAAAACCTTTTTGCAATAAAAAACGGTCCTTTATTTAGGACCGTTTTTTATTTTTTATTACCCGTTATTTAATAACGGCTAAAGCTGTTTCATCTGCTCCGTTTTTAACTTTTGAAAATTTTTCGCTTACCGTAGTTTTAACTTTATCTAAGCCTTCTTTTACTTTTGAAGCCGCATCGCCCGCTTTTGCTTTAGCGGCTTTAAAAATTTCTCCGCCTTTTGTTTTTGCGTTTGACGCAATTTCTTTGGCACCTTTCGTAATTGCTTGTGCGCCGTCTTTAACGTGGGCAAAAAGATAGCTTGCGCCTTTTTGGATTGCTTCCGTATTTTTTGCGCCCAAACCTTTACCCGTTACAAAAGCAAGTGCTGTCGTGCCGATTAAAAGAGCTGCTGCCGCAATACCGGTATTTTTAATTTTTTCTTTCGTTTCATCGCTTTGTTTTTCTACAATATCATGCGCTAAAACAGCTGCAGGGCTTGTGAGCATGACGCCGAGCGCCGCTTTTTTTGCATTCGATAAATCTTTCAATTTATCAATTGTAGTTTTTCCGCATTCATCGGGAGTAGATACGGTTTTTGCAATGTTACCCGCAATTGAACCCATTTCCATAATATTCCAACCTTTCCGTAATACTTATATACTTATGTAATAATTTCACACTACTGTCTTAATAAAAAAATTTAAGGTTGGATAATTGCCATGGGTTTTTTAAATTGTTAAGTTTTATTACCGTTTTTTGCATGAAACTGTGCGACAAATACCGCTGCAAACATTAAAACACAGCCCATGGCTTCTTTTATCGTTAATGTCTCATGCAAAATTAAAAATCCCGCAAGAACCGCAAAAACAGACTCCAAACTTAAAATTAAAGATGCAATATAAGGTCTTACATTTTTCTGGGCCTTGATTTGAAGAGTATACGCAACGGCACAGGATAAAACGCCCGCATAGAAAAGTTCTTTTGTGCAATTATAAATATCAATCATTCTTGTTTGTTCAAAAAATAAACCCAAAACGGTTGCAAAAATTCCCGCAAACAAAAATTGCAGGCAGGATAATTTGATTGAATCCGTCTTTTTTGCATATTTGCTTATACACATTATATGAAGCGCAAAAAATACTGCGGAAAATAAAATGATTAAATCGCCCCGCCCTATAACAAAAGAATCTTTAACGCACAATAAATAAAGCCCGATTAAAGCAAATATGACGCCAATCCAAACGTATCTCGTAATTTTTTTGCCCGATATAAGCGAAAAAACGGGAACCAAAACGATATATAAAGAAGTAATAAACCCTGCCTTTCCCGCCGTAGAATAAACAATGCCCGCCTGCTGCAAAGTTGTTGCGAGAAATAATAAAACTCCCGCCATTATGCCGCCTTCGATTAAATTTTTCCTGCTTTTTAAAGGTTTTTTATTCCGTTTCCCGTGTGTTATGAATAAACCGAGTATAAACAGAGAAAAAGAACCGATTAAACATCTTAATCCGTTAAAAGTATACGGTCCCAAAAAATCCATAGCCGACTTTTGCGCAACAAACGTTGCGCCCCAGATAAATGCCGTTATAAAAAGCATTATATTGGCTCTTAATCTTATAAAGTTTAAATTCATTTGTTATACTCGATGAAAAATTCCTCAATAAAATTATATCCTTTTTTAAAGGATTCGATATTCATTTTTTCATCCGAAGAATGCATTCCGTAAATATCGGCTATTCCGACAAGAACGGGTCTGAACGTTACGTTGTTTTTATTTTTTTTGTTTGCATAAATATGAGTTTCGGCACCTGCGTGGAATGAACTTATTTTTACTTCGATATTTGCTTTTTTTGCCGCTTCTTTTGCCGTCTCTATCGTTTTATTATCATCGGATTTATTGAAAATCGGCAGGTGTTCTTCAACTTTAATTTCTGCCTTTGCAAGCCCTTCGTATTTTTTGTTGAATTCTTTTATTATATTTGAAATTTCACCTATCAATTCATTTTCAAATTCTTTATCGGAGCTTCTTATTGAATAATGAGCATAGCCTTTTGTATTTATTATATTTGACATTGACTTGTGGCAGACAAATTCTGCCGCATCCGGACGGGGGATTTTCTTTTCCGCTGCCATAAAAATTGAATTATCAACTCCGCCCGCAACAATTGAGCCCAAATTAATCGAAGTTATAACTCCGAGTTCATTTTCCCTGTAAACCCCTTGCGGAATTTTATCGACAAGTTCCGCCGTAAGTTTTGCGGCATTCAACCTTGTTTTATCTCCGATATCAAGCCCGCTGTGCCCGCCTTTCGGTGCATATACGCTTAAAGTCATTTTTGTGTAGCCTGCGCCCGATATTTCAAAATTTCCCAGCTTATCCGAATCTAATACAAGAATATCTTCGGCTTCCAATTGTTCAAATTCAAGGTTTTCAATCCCCGTCATTGAAAATTCTTCATCTTTTGTAAAAACAAACTCCATGCCGCCATGGGGAATAAAAAGCTTGTCTTTAAGGCTCATTGCAAGCTTCATTATAATTGAGACTCCCGCTTTATCATCCGCACCAAGCGTTCTTTTTTTATCCGTTTCAATAAAGCCGTCTTTATAGACGATACAAGGTATCGTATCATCACCCACAACGTCCATATGCGCGGAAAACATTAACGGTTTTTTGTTTTTGTCGGTTGCTTCAACCCTTCCGATAACATTTCCGTAATTATCCTTTTTAACGTCAATTCCTTTTGAAGTTAAAATTTCAATTATTTTATCCGCCGCTTTTTCTTCTTCAAGAGAAGGAGAAGGCGTTTTTACGAGTGTCTCAAAAATTTCAACAAGTTCCATAATCTTAAATCCTTATTTTTCCGTAAATATACAAGCACCGAACGGCTCAAGTTCATAATACAAATTCTTATGCAATGCTCCCTTTAAATTTATAAAATCTTTTTTTGTATCCGCAATCAAATATCGTTTTTTATTTTTTGAATTTAAAGGCAGCGTAAGTTTTATTTTATTTTTATCTTTTGAAATTGCAATATAATAATTACATTTTTCATCATTTACCTTAAAACAGATAATATTTGAAGCATTGTTTTTCCAGTACGATTCGTCATAATCGTTAACTTTTGCGCCGGAAGGATAATAATATTCAATTTTTGAAACATAGTCCGTTTTTGAAAAAACGGGGTTTTCTTTTCTGAATTTAATCAAATTTTTAATATATAAGCTCAAATTCTCTTTTCTTTTATCGAGTTTATAATTAATCCAGTTTGTTTTATCGTCCAGATTATAGCTGTTATTATTCCCCGCTTTTGAATGAAGAAAAATATCTCCGAATTGAATCATCGGAATTCCCGACGATATCATTAAAATTAGAATTTGTTTTCGTACGGCATTATCCTGTTCGGCTTTATTTCCCTGATAACTTGAGCACATCTCGCCCACAAAACCGCCCTTTGTTTCGGGATTGGGTTTATCAAAAGTATTTAAGTCAAATAAACTGTATCCGTCATGACATGATACATAATTTATACTTCTTGAAGGCAAAGAAAATTTTTGAGGACATCCTTCTATAACGTTTTTAATTGCATAAGGATTGACATTATCGGGGCGGATTGAAATCGCCCTTATCGTATCTCTTGTAATATCGTTCCATTCGGCAAAATAATCGGGAAAATTCCCCAATTGATAATTATATGCGCCCGAACACATCCATGGCTCAGCTATAAAATTAACTCCGCCGTTATCTTCATAAGTGAGGTTAATCTTATGCCCCGCATCTTCAAGTCTTTTTTTAAAATATTGAAGCATTCCGCCGTTTTTATCATACATTGCATACCCCGATGACGATGTATCCATCAGAGCAACGGCAAGATCAAACCTGAAAGCGTCCACTCCCTGATTAATCCAAAAGCTTATTGAATTAATTATTAAATCCGCCGTTATTTTGTTTACGGTATTCAAATCGTTTCCGCAGCCCGAATGGTTTGTATAATGCGCATTTTGAGCAAGTTTGTAATAATGTCTGTTATCAATCAATGCGTATGAAAATAAATTTGCATCTTCGTTATCACCGTACGTTTTTGCCTCGCCCGTATGATTATACACAACATCCATGCATACTTTTATGCCGTTTTTATGAAACTCGTCAATCAATCCGCGAAATTCATACAAAGCACCGTAAGGCTCTTTTGAAGATGAAAACTGTTTTTTTACGGCAAAATAATTCAAAGACATATATCCCCAGTGATTTTCCTTATCCGCATAAGAATCAAATTCATGCAGAGGCAGAAATTCAACCATGGTAACCCCTGTTTGTTTAATAAATTTTGCAAACCTGGCGGCAGCTTTATATGTTCCTCTTAAATCGGTTTTAATAAGCCTTGTTAAATCTTTAACATGAACTTCCGCAACAATTTCGTCTTTAAAGGCTCTTTTCGGGGCGGTTCTTATTTTTTGCTCTTTTATAATTTTAAATGCCGTTTTCGGAGCGATTTTTGCATTATCAAGCAGATATTTCCCGCCGCCCGACCGGAAAGCCGTCATGTCGGATGAAACACTTGAAGGACAATGTGATAATTCAATCGAATAAGGGTCGTATGCAAGTTTATTCGGGTTAAATCTGTCGCCGTCCGAAGTTAATCTTGAAACAAACCCTATATCTGACCCGGGTTTATATTCCCTGCTCTTGGGAAAATTTTTCCCGAACACCCGATATGCATACCAAAACGTTTTGCCGTATTTAAACACTTTTTTCTTTTTGACTGAAGCATAAAAAATATCTTCCGTTTTTTGCATATTGATTTCCAAAAAAGGAATATCGCCCACGGGTTTTTTAAAAATACATAAAACAACATCCGACGCGCTTTTAGATTCAAGCCTGAATTCGACCTCATCGGTCTTGTCATTATAGCTTGCGCCTAAAGGTAAATCGGATTTTGTTTTTATATATTTATTCATTATTTATGCAAAGGATTTATTACGATACCTGATAATAATTTGGGATAAAAATAAGTTGATTTTTGAGGCATTCTGTATCCTTGAGACGAGATATCGGTTATATCTTTCATTTTCGGATATGCCATAATAAAACTTGCCGAAGCCTTATTGTTATCAATGGCATCAAACGCTTCAAATTCCTGTTTTATGTATTTAATCCCTTGTTGCGCCATTTGTTCGTCTTTTGTATAGTTTAATTCTTTTGTGATAATAAGCTCATGCAAAACAACAAGGTCCAATTTCTTTAAAACATCGGGAGCATCAATTAAATCCGTCATTTTATCTTTCAGTTTCAAAATATAAAATGCATTATCGTTTTTCAAATAAAGACCTGTCGTAATCCTTGTTTTGTTTGATTCTTCAATTTTTTCAAGAAATTCTTTTTTCACTTCATTTTTATTTGAAGCCTCAAACGGCATTTTATCAACATCATAATATTTTTTAACCGCTTCCATAATATACGAAGGGTCAATATCTTTCGTAATTATTCTGTGGGTCGGAAAAATAATTAAATTATCATCCTGAGCATTTGTAAAATAGCTCATAACATACTGCGCTTCAACATCGTCGCATTCTTTTGAATAATTCATGGCGGTTTCGTATCTGTGGTGCCCGTCTGCAATTAAAAGAGTTTTATCGGACAGAGTATCCTGAATTATTTTAATGTCTTTTTCATCGTCTATTAAATATACGATATGTTCGACATTATTATCGTCAACAACGTCAATATACGGTTTTTGATTTATATATTTCGGCAAAACCTTATTTTCTATTGTCATTAAAGGATCCGAATAAACCATAAAAATCTGGCTTAAATTAGCCCTGATTGCTTTTGTAAGCTTTAATCTGTCAGCTTTGGGACCGCCCATTGTATATTCATGGGGAAGAATTTTTTTTGATTCAAAACTTTCGATTTTATTTCTTGCAATAAAACCTTTTCTTTCGATTTTTCTTCCGGATTCGGTTGTATATTTTTGAATCATATAAAATATTGAGGGTTTTTTCGTTTTAATTAAAACACCTTTCAAAAGCCATTTTTCATAATAGTTTTTGGCGTCTTCATATCTGTTGTCGCCTTTTGTTAAGATTAACCTTACAATGTTAAAAGGGTCTCTTTCATATAATTCATCGCAATATTCACTCGTTATGACATCATAAGGAGGTGCTACAACCTTATCCATATCAACGATTTCCTGATTATAAACAATTGCGTTTATGGGTTTTATTTCCAATTTTCATTCTCCTTTATAAACGATATTTCCTACATTTGATTGTAGTTTAAAGAGTTTTTGATGTAAACAAATATTAAATTTTATAAATCACGGGCAATTTTAAAAGCACAAATTACTTTATTAAAATATGAAGGTATAGAAGGTAGTTTTATATGGGTGTAGTTTCATCAACACTGTTTGCCGCAAGAAATGCGGACAAATGCGCTCATAAAGGAGAATCGACAAGAGGCGCGGTAGCACTCTGCCAATCCGTAAGTTCGGTTGACGGCGTAACCGGTTCTGCTTCTTCAATATTTTCTAACGTTACAAAAACGGCGGGAAATGCGCTGAAAAGTTTAGACGGAACCATAGATAACATTTTCTCAAAGATAAATAAAACCGATGCGCTGGATGATATCGTGCAATCAACCGGTGCGAACAGCAAAATAGGTGCTCTTGCACAAAAAGCGGTCAACCCCCTTTTATGCGTGGCTGCAGGAGTAAGAGTTTTAAATGATGACGATCAGTATGCGGCATTAATAGAAGAAACAAGCGCAATGGGCGCAATGTTCGGTGCGGAATCATTAATGAAATACGCAAGAAGCTCAATAACGGGCTCTTCACAGGCAACAAAAGGCTTAGCGGGCGCGGTTGCAAAAACGGCAAGCAAATCTTCAACATTGACAAAAGCACTCTCAAGCGCAAAAAGCTGGTTTGATAACATTGCAACAACATCAAATGGAAGCGCTAAACAAACGCTCTTTAAGGTGGGGCTCGATGTTTTATTTGTGGGCGGATCAATCCTTGCATACAATCTGGGTAAAAATTTGGGCGAAAAATTGAGCCATAGAGATAATAAAGAAAACAACACGGCAACAAGCGCAGCATAAATAAATTAACACCATTCAAAGACTATCCGATACTTATGAACCCTTTGGATAAAATATTCCGAAGGGTTCATTAATTTTTATTAACGGCAAACAAAAAAAGGGCAAAAGAATAATTTTTTGCGGTTTATACATTCAAGAGAATTTTAACCTTGAGAGAAAACTTTAATGAGGATATCGCCTGTAGCGGGATATGGCCGTTTAAATGCGGCTATAAGCGGAACAAATCGAAAAATAAGCGGAAAAACTTTATTTAAAGCAAATAAAGCAGACTCTTCAAATTCAAAAAAAAGTAAAAGTAAACTCCCGTGGAAAAAAATTCTGGCAGGAGCGGCGGTTTTTCTGGCGGCAGCTTCTGTTTATTACCGAAAAAACCCCGTAAGACGGCAAATCAAAAAAGAATATAACAAAATTTTTACTTCAACGGATAATGCAAAAAGAGTTTTTCCCCGCATACCCGAAAGAGACGAGGTTATTTTAACCGCGGCAATTGACGGAAGCAAAAGAGCGACCGAACTTTTCCCCACGCTCACGACAAAAAACCCGGGCGCCATAGTGCAAACCGCAAGAGTCGGCGAAAAACTCGAAAGAAACAAAAAAATGCTTGAAAACGGCGCCTTTGGAACGGAAACTCATAAAAGAACCAAATCCGAAGTTTACAAGGACGCTCTCGAACATTATAAAAGGCTGCAAAATAAATTTAACAGCCTTTATCAAGAATATATAGAGCCTTTGAAATAATCAACGGTATACCATGACCGCCTTTTCCACTTTATCAAGAACTTCTCTTGCTTTAATTTGAGCCTTTTTGGAACCTTCGGTTATAATATCGTGAACTTCCCGCAGGTTGTTTTCGTAAAATTTTCTTTTTTCTCTGACGGGAGCCATTTTTTCATTGACCTTTTTTGCAAGACGCTTTTTACATTCGGCACAGACTATTTGCCCTTTTTCGCAGGCACATCTTATTTCTTCGGTTTCTTCCCCGCTTCCGAATATTTTCCAATAAGGATATACAACCTCGCACTCGTCGGGGTGTCCCAAATCGGTTTTTCTTAATCTGGAACGATCGGTAATTGCAGTCATTATCCTTTTTTCGGTTGTTTCCTCATCATCCGAAATTTTAATATCGTTATGGAAGGATTTTCCCATTTTATTTCCGTCCATTCCTTTTAATAAAGGTATTTCGGTAAGTTTCGGCTGAGGCTCTTTTAAAATATCGGTTTTATAAATATTATTAAAACGCCTTGCAATATCCCTTGTTATTTCAATGTGCGCCACCTGATCAATTCCGACGGGCACAAAATCCGCATCAAAATTTAAAATATCGGCAGACATTAAAATCGGATAACCTATAAGTCCGTATGACAATGATTCTTCATTTGAACCCTTTGCTTTCATGATTTTGACCATATCTTTTAAGGTAGGGTCTCTTTCCGCCCAGTTATTCGGCGTTACCATACTGAGATATATATGCAGCATGGCGGTTTCGGGTATTAAAGACTGAAGGTAAATCTTTGCCTTATTCGGGTCAATTCCCGCCGCAAGCCAATCGAGCAAAACTTCAATCGTATTTTGTCTTAAACTGTCCGTTTCGTCAAATTTTGTCGTAAGCGCATGCCAGTCGGCAATACCGTAATAACAATCGTTTTCTTCCTGAAGTTTAACCCAGTTGGTCAAAACCCCCAGATAATGCCCGAGATGAAGTTTGCCTGTCGGGCGCATTAACGATAAAATACTTTTTTTACTCATTATTTTTATTTACCTCTTTTAGGATTTTCAGCGCATCCGAAAAATCGGGATATTTTTCAAGCGCAATTGATGCATATTCTTTTGCTTTTTCTTTATTTCCTATACTAAAATAACACTCCGCAAGCTTAACCGCAAGAATGTGGTTATCGGGATACAAAGAAACCAGATTATTAAAAATACCTATCGCTTTATCAAATTCTTTCAGTTTTTGATATACCGTACCCAAAAGATTTAAGATTTCCGCATCTTTTGTATATCCGATTAAATCTTCAAGAAGTTCTCTTGCTATTGCATATTTTCTTTGTGAATAATAAACCTTTGCAAGCCCGAAATTTGCCTGAATATTTTTCGGATTTAATTTTATCGCCTTTTTATAATTTTCAATCGCTTCATCTTTCTTTTGAAGCATTAAAAGATTTTCGGCATACGAAGAATAAAAAATAGAATCTTTTTTATCAAGCTCAATTGCTTTTTTAAAATAAATGTCGGCGCTCTCATACTGTCCGCCTTTATACAGGCTGAAAGCATAGTTGTATGCATATTCAGGGTCATTTTCATCAAGCTCGTATGCCGTTTTTAATTCATCCTGCGCCCAATCGACAAAATTCATATACAAATATAAAATTCCCAAATCTTTTCTTGCAACGGGGTTTTTAGGGTCCAGTTGAACGCATTTTCTTAAAGAATCTCTGCCGCCCTCAAAATTGCCCGTCTGCACCTGTGAAATGCCGAGGTTATAATATACGTCATAATCGATTTTTCCTCTTTTTACGAGTTTTTCAAAAACCTCAATCGAATCTTCATATTTTTCAAGCATTCGATATAAAAACCCCAGCTTCTTTTGGGTTTCAACGGATTTATGGTTTTTTTCCGCCTGCTTTTTAACCGCTTCAAGGGCTTCTTTATAATTACCGCACTCTATTGCACAATTTATATAATTGTTCACAAAATTTATTTTATCGGGGTATAAAACACTCAGCGTTTTATAATAGTTATACGCCTGTTCATATCTTCCGACCGACGCCATACAGCTTGCAAGACTCGAGAGTGTCGCTGTTGTCGGGTCTTTAATGTATGCTTTGTTAAAATATTCAATTGCTTTATTATACTGATGTTTTAATTGATAAATAGTTCCTATGTTGAAATTCAGCTGCGAATTGTTATCATCCAGCTTAAGTGCTTTATTTGAATATTCAAGCGCTTCATCCAGTTCATTCAAAGCTATAAGACAGCTTGCAAGATTGTTTACGATTTGAATATGCTCGGGAACAAGAACATGTGCAAGTTTTAAAAGTTCGGCGGATTTTCTCTCCTCGCCTATTGCCATATAAGCGGAAGCCAGAATATAATACGATTGAAAATCGTCCTTGCCTGCAACAATTATTTTGCCGAGTTTTTTTGTAATTTTTTCATATTCGCCCGTTTTCAAATATAAAACCCCGAGGCTCTTATAAGCGTCATAATATTCGGGTCTTAAAGATAAAACTTTTTTATATGCCTTTTCGGCTTTTTTTACGTTATCGTTTTTTTCTTCGCAGCAGCCGAGATAAAACCAGCTGTTTGCGTCATTATCGTCAAGTTTTACAACCCTCTCAAAGCATTTTGCCGCCTCATCAAATCTTTCAAGATTAACAAGGCTCAAACCTGCGGTTTTAAGCGCTTCTTTATTATCGGGCTCAATCATAAGCACACGGGATAATATTTTATGTGCGCCTTCAAAATCGCCCTTGGCAACAAGATCGCACGAATTATTCAATAAATCTGCAACTTCTTTATTTTCCATAACAAAAAAATTATACAATAAAAAAGCGCTTTTTTAGTTTATAAAAAAGCGCTTTTCATATAATAAAAGTATTTTAGATTACAGACTGGAAGCCTGAGGGATTATCATATCGCCCGTAATCAGCATAAACAAATTATCTTTGCCTTTTTCCTGATATTTTAATACGGGAACAAGTTTTCTGTTTGCAAAATAGAGAGCGTGGTTTCTTTTTGAATATTGTTTTTTGGCATCTTTTTCAATTTTTCTTGAATTTTTCTGTTTTTCCAAAACAACATCGCCGTCATAAGTTGCATACAAAACGCCTGCAATCGGAAATTCCGTGCCGTCCGTTAATACGGCTCTGTTAAATACGATATAAGCTTTATGCTGTTTTTTGCGCCAGTATGATTTTTCGACTTTATCAACATAGGCAATAAACTTGGTTCCTTGTGAATATAAAAGCGTGCCTTCCGTTGAAACAACGTCTTTGGGTGAAACGTACGTTAAAATTTCGCCTTCCTGAACCGTTCTTGCGTCAACTTTTTGCAGCGACCTGACGGGAACAATATTTCCCGCTAAGATTACTTTTTTATTGTCGTATAAATTAATTGTTTTATTGTATGAATGTTCAAATTCGTTTAAAGTGTTCGTTCCGACAAATACGGGAACATAGGCTTCTTCTTTTGCCGAAACATCTTCCAAACTTGAATCCGAAGGCATGTAAGCCGCTTTATAGGCGTCAATTGCATATCTTAATTTAACCATTAAAACCGCAGTTTGTGCTCTTGTTAAATATTCATTGGGGTAGAGCATATTTTCTTCGGGATAATTAACGTAAACATCATTAATTGTATTATTGATATAAGAAAGAATTGCCCAATTCGGAACATCATCTTTATCTTGGAATCTGTTTAATACCGAAGAATCCCAAAAATCGCTCTTTATTATATTTGCAATAACACTTGAAGCTTCGCTTCTTTTCATTTTTTCATCGGGTTTGAAACTGCCGTCGGGGTACCCGAAAACAATTTGAAGCTGATGAAGCGTTAAAATACTTTTGCTGTAGGGCGTTGTATAGGTAACATCGCTGAATTCCTTCGGGGAATCAACAGGAATTCTTTGAATAAGGTTATACACCGCATTTGCAAATTCAGCTCTGGTAACGGGAACATCGGGGTAAAAATTTGTTCCCTTAACGTCAAGGTAATTTTGCTCAATTGATTCTATAATTGCACCCTGTGCCCAATAATCGGAAGGCACGTCCGATAAAGTTAAAGCATTTGCCATATTCATTCCGAGCAACGTCAAAGAACAAACGGCACATGTGATAAAAATTTTTTGAAAAGATTTCATAATTCCTCGCTTTTAATCGACAAAATATCTTTATATTATTATGTTTTGATGGCTTAAAATATTACTAAAATTTTACAATAACAAGCCGCCAAACGCAATATTGATTAGTAACATTACTTCATATAGTTTAGTACATCTTCGGGCAAAAAGCCTATGCACTCCGAGTTTTCGCAATTTGTCAATCTTTTATCCCAAAGACAGGGCCTGCAGGATATGTTTTTTGTAACAACTTTTATATTCTCTTTTTTAGGGACAAGTTTTTTCTCGTTTGTCGGCCCGAACAATACCGTTATATCACCCCCTAAAGACACTGCTATATGAAGCGGCGCACTGTCGGGGCAGATTATTCTTTTTGATTTTTTAATTAACCCCGCAAGCTCGTATAAATTTTTTGTTTTATTAAACATTGAATAAAAGTTTTTATGATTTTTTATAAAATCATCGCTTAAAATCCCCTCAACGGTATTATTATCATCGGGACCGCCCGCAAGTAAAATCGTTTCGTTTTTATTTAAAAGTTCCTTTATGAGCCCTCTCCAAAAAGCAACATCGGGGCATTTAAAAATATTCTTTTTAACGCTCATCAATGAAACGCCTGGGTGAATTAAAATAAATTCTTTTTCCCTTACATTAAAAGGAAGGGGGAAATCTTTATCGTAATTTATGCAGGGGAGTTCAAATTCAAAATCAATAAAAGGTTTTACAAGGTCAAAATACATATTCCCCGCATAACTGTTTTCATTTAAAGGGATTTCATAATTTAAAAGTTTTGAAGTTTTCGTTTTATATCCGGCTTTTACTTTTATAAAAGATAAAAACAAAATCAACGAAACAAAGGGTGATTTTCCGCTTGAAATTACGATGTCGAAATTTTTAAACCACAGAGAAATTATCAGTTTTAAAATATTTATATATTTTTTAATTCCCTTAGCCTTTATATCGACTTCAATAATATCATCTATAACGGATGTCAGCTGTTTTACGCCTTTTGCTCTGGGTTCAAGGCATAAAGTTATTTTTGAATTCGGATATTGTTTTTTAAACCCTTCAATTGAAGGCAAAAATAAAATCTCATCGCCTATTCCGCCGTAATTAATAAACAGGGCATTTTTAAATTTTGTATTTTTCATAAATGATATTTTATACTAAAATAAATAAGAAAGCACAATTTTTAGGAGTTATATGACATCAACAATTGCTGTCGTCGGAAAATCGGGAAGCGGAAAATCAACCGTTGTTTATTGCCTTGCGGACATCATTAAAAACATGTTTAAAGACAAATCCGTTCTTCTTGTCGATAATGATTTAACGGGCGAACTTGCGGGTTTTTGGGGTTTAAAAATCGATAAGACAATCTACGGTATAAGATCTGGGAAACACGAATATAATACGGGTATCCCTTCCAAAATGACAAAACAGGAATATATTGAATGGGCGCTTGAAGACATTTTAACCGAAGTTGATACAAACGTTGATTTAATAGTTTCCTGGCTTGTAGCTTCAAAAGATTGCAGATGCCCCATAACAAAACAAATGAACGATGCACTTGTTAAATTAACCGAAAGATATGATTTTGTAATTTTTGACTGTGAATATGACCTTAAATATCTTCATCAATTGGTTGATTATCCGATTGATACAACTCTTTTAATTACAAACCCGACAAATAAACAAATAGAGCTTGCGGCAAGAATTTTTGAAAATTCTAAAAAATATGCCGCACTTGGGCAATTCGGCATTATTTTAAATAAAGCAAAAGAAGATAACGTAAACAAAGCGATTGAAGCAATTAATTCGACGGGAATAGATCTTTTGGGGCTGATTCCCGATTTTGGCGAAGAAGTCAATTTTGAAGAGATGAAAAATTCGCTCAAAACAATTTATTCAAGACTCAATCTTCCTCAAGGATAAAAATATGGCAATAATTTTAGACGGAAAACAAACTGCAAAAAAAATAACGGACGAATTAAAATTAAAAGTTCAAAACCTCGATAAAAAACCGTCTCTGGCGGTTATTATGGCAGGAAATAATCCCGCAAGCGAAGTTTATGTAAAAAATAAAGAAAAAAAGGCGCTTGAAATCGGTTTTAATTCAATCATAAAAAAAACGGACGAAAACATTACAAAAGAAGAACTCTTAAAAATCATCAAAGAATTAAACGAAGACGATAACATTAATGCAATTTTATTACAGCTGCCGCTCCCAAAACACTTAAACGAAAAAGATTTTCTGGATAAAATTGACCCCAAAAAAGATGTTGACGGTTTTTGTTCATATAATTTAGGAAAACTTTTAAAAAATGATTCTCCTTATGCAATTCCCTGCACTCCGAAAGGAATTATAAGACTTTTGGATGAATATAATATAGATATTGAAAGTAAAATCGCCCTTGTTATAGGACGCTCCAATATAGTGGGAAAGCCTGTATCAATTCTTTTATTAAACAGAAATTCAACCGTTATAATGACGCACACAAAAACAAAAAATCTTGAAAATTTAACAAAAACGGCTGATATTCTCATCTGCGCCGCAGGCAAAAAAGAGATGATAAAAAAAGAAATGATAAAAGAAAATGCAGTCATAATCGATGTCGGAATTACAAGAGATAATGACGGCAAATTAAAAGGCGATGTTGATTTTAACGATGTCAAAGAAAAAACCTCATATATAACTCCGGTCCCCGGCGGTATAGGTCCGATGACAATTGCAATGCTTATGGAAAATACTTATGAATTATATAAAATACAAAAAGGCATAAAATGAAAAACGTAAGAACAAGCTTTACAAATAAACACAGGGATTCCTGGGTTGAAATCAATCTCGGGTATCTTGAAGAAAATATAAACAATATTAAAAAGCAAATTAAAGATGTCGGCAATAAAAGCCTTATGGCGGTAATCAAAGCCGACGGCTACGGTCATGGCAGCCTTATGTGCGCCCCGACTTTACTTGCATGCGGAATTAATTCATTCGGGGTTGCTTCAATTGATGAAGGAATTGAATTAAGAGAAAATAAAATAACCTGCCCCGTTCTTGTTCTGGGGGCGGTTCCCGTTTGGGCATTTGAAGCCGCACTTGATTATGATATAGAAGTTTCGATTTTTAACGAAGAGCATCTGGAAGCAATAAAAATGCTTCATGAAAGGACAAATAAAAAATTAAAGGTTCAGGTTAAAGTCGACACCGGAATGAACAGAATAGGGATAAATTATAAAAAAGCACCCGATTTTATAAACAAATTGAAAAACTCCGATTTTATCGACCTTAAAGGAGTTTTCACGCATTTTGCCGATGCCGAAAACCCTGAAATCTTAAAAATGCAGCTTGAAAGATTTAATTATGTAATTGATAACATTGATTCAAAAAATCTTAAAATTCACTGCCAAAACAGCCTTGGCGCATTTTTAACCGATGATAAAAGATATAATTTAATAAGACTCGGAATTATTATCTACGGGCTTACACCGCTTACATACGGGATAAAACCCGTCTGCAGTCTTCCCGAATTAAAACAGCTGATAAGCGTAAAAGGAAGAATAACAAATATTCACACGATACAAAAAAATGAAGGCGTCAGCTACGGGTATAAATTTATTGCGGACAAAGAAACAAAAATCGCAACAATACCTATAGGTTATGCAGACGGCGTTTCAAGAAATTTATCAAATAAAATTCAAGGCTCCGTTAACGGATGTTTGATAAATCAGATAGGAAGAATTACAATGGATCAGATGATGTTTGATATAACGGGTCTTGATGTTCAAGAAGGAGATATAATTACAATTTTGGGAGAAGACGGGAAAAACTTTTTATCGGTAGACAAATGGGCGGAAATTTTAGATACGATAAATTATGAGCTCACCTGCAGATTAAAAGTAAGGCTCCCCAGAATATACGTTAGATAAGAAGGCAGACAATGGATAAGAAAACTTTTTTGTACGAAGAACAGGAAAAATTAAACGCAAAATTAATTCCCTTTGCAGGCTGGCTTATGCCCGTTTCATACAAAGGAATAATTGAAGAGCATAACGCCGTAAGGCACCATGTGGGTTTATTTGATGTTTCCCATATGGGTGAAGTCTTTATATACGGAAAAGATTCTCTTGCATTTTTGCAAAAGCTCGTTCCGCAGGATATTTCAAAACTGACCAAAAATAAAGCGGTTTATTGCCAATTAACAAATAAAAAAGGCGGAATTATAGATGACCTTATCATATATAAAACCGATGAGCCCGAAAAAGAATATTTATTAATCGTTAACGCTTCAAGAATTGATGAAGATTTAAACTGGATGGTAAGAAATTCTTTAGGGTTTGACGTTAACATAATTAACGATTCCCACAACTATTCTCTTCTTGCAATTCAAGGACCCGACGCTTCAAAATTATTGGATAAACTGGGCGTCAAAAAAGAATCCCAGCCTCCGTATTTTTCAATTAAAAGAGGAGAGATCAAAAACATAAACGTTTTAATCGCAAGAACAGGATACACCGGCGAAGACGGCTTTGAAATTCTCGTTAAAAACCATTACAGCGCATATCTTTGGGATAAAATTCTGGAAGAAGGAAAAGAATTTGGCATTATGCCGATAGGCCTCGGCGCAAGAGATACTTTAAGGCTTGAAGCGGCGCTTCATTTATACGGAAACGATTTAGACGAAACAACAACTCCGATTGAAGCGGGCTTAGGCTGGTCTGTTGCAAAAGATAAAGAAGAAGATTATAACGGAAAAGAAGTTATTATGGGGCAATTATCGGGCAGTATCCCCAAAACAAAAAAACTTATCGGTTTTGTTATGGAAGATAAAATCCCCGCACGCCACGGATATGAAGTTTATTTTGAAAATAAAAAAATAGGAATTGTTACCAGCGGAGGACCTTCTCCCGTATTAAAACAAAACATAGGACTTGCATATTTATATACGGATAATGAAACATCGCTTAACACTTTAGAAAAAACTATTGGCACAACGATACAAATCATGATAAGAAATAAACTGTATAACGCAAAAATTGTTAAAAAACCATTTATAGAGAAAAAATGTAAAAAGGAAAATGTATGAGCACGGAAGAAACAAAAGTACCTGAAGGAATTCTATGTTCAAACACCCATGAATGGGTTCTGGAAGAAGGAAAACTTTGCACAATCGGACTTACCGATTATGCTATAGAACAGCTTGGAGACGTGGTATTTGTAGAATTACCCGAAATCGGCTCCGAATTTGCAAAAAATGAGGTTTTTGCAACAATCGAATCGGTTAAGGCGGCTTCTGAAATTTATATGCCCGTAGGCGGAAAGGTTGTTGAAGTAAACGAAGAATTAATTAATTCTCCCGAAATTATCAACGAAGACCCTTACGAAAAAGGCTGGCTGATTAAAATTGAAGCTTCAAATATGACTGAAGATTCGGTCGGTTTGCTTGAATACGAAGACTATAAAGAAGAAGTTGCATAAAAAATGAGAAATTTTGAAGCACATACCGATGAAATCAGGAAGCAAATGCTTGATGAAATCGGAGCAAAATCCGTTGAAGATTTTTTTGATAATATCCCGAAAGCCTGTCTCCTTAACGGGTTAAATTTACCTGATCCTTTAAGCGAACTTGCGGCGCAAAAAGAATTATCAAGAATTTCAAAAGAAAACAAAACATCGTACACAAGTTTTCTTGGCGGCGGGGCGGTGAGAAAATTTATTCCCTCCGCCATAAACGACATTGCTTCAAGATTTGAATTTTTATCCGCATATACTCCCTATCAGCCCGAAATTTCACAGGGCACATTGCAGATTATGTATGAATTTCAATCCATGATGGCAAATTTAACAAACATGGATGTTTCAAACGCAAGCGTATATGACGGGGCAACGGCATGCGCCGAAGCCTGCCTTATGGGAGTCAGAATCAATAAAATAAAAAACGTATTTATATCGGACAAATTAAACCCGAATTATATTGAAGTCATAAAAACATATCTCTGGGCGCAGAATATAAAATATACCGTTTCAAATTCAATGCCTGAAAACGAAGAATTTGCATGCGCAATATATTCTTATCCCGAATATTCGGGCGAACTTAAACATCTGCCCGATAAAAAAAATAAAGAGATTATCATAGCTTGTGTTGATTTATCGATATTGCCCGTGGTTGAACCTCCGAAAGCCGATATTATAACGGGAGATTATCAATCATTCGGGCTTCCTTTGAATTTCGGCGGCGCATACGGCGGATTTATCGCAACAAAAGACGAATACAAAAGACAGCTTGTGGGAAGAATTGCGGGTAAAACAATCGATAAAGAAGGCAAAATCTCATACGTTTTAACGCTTCAGGCAAGAGAGCAGCACATAAGAAGAAGCAAAGCAACCGGAAATATCTGCTCCAATCAGGCTTTAACGGCACTTTGCGCGGCGTTGTATATTTCATTAACGGGCGAAAATGCGCTAAAAGAATATGCAAACCTTTCATATCAAAATGCGCATAAGCTTGCAAACGGTCTGAAATCAAAAGGATATGAAATTAAAAATCATAATTTCT
>DVJH01000122.1 GCA_018710795.1 Candidatus Galligastranaerophilus gallistercoris
TTGATTGGGATAAAATTAAAGATTCCGGTATCTCTATTTATTATGACGGTCTTAAAGGCACGGGCGACAACGTTTTCCCGAAGCTTTTGGAAGATTACGGCATACCGTATAATTTGGTGATATCGGGTAAAAAAGAGGGTCCGAACCCGACGGATGAAAACTTATCGGAATTAAAAGAACTTGTAAAAGGTGATATTTCACCGCTGAAAATAGGATTATCGAATGACGGCGATGCCGACAGATTCGGTGTTATAGATGAAAACGGCGAATTTATTTCGCCAAATGATGTTATTCTTCTTGTTGCTCATCACCTTGCGAACAATAAGGGGAAAACGGGAAATATTATAAGAAGCCAGGCAACTTCATCCGAATTGGATTTGTTTGCGAAAGACAACGGAATACAAGTAATTCAGACTCCGGTCGGTTTCAAATATATTGGAGAAGACATCATCAAAGAGAGAAAAGAAGGCGGGGATATTCTCGTTGCGGGTGAGGAATCCGGAGGGCTCACCATAAACGGACATATCCCCGAAAAGGACGGGATTATTGCGCTTTTGACCGTTTTGGATATGGTTGCAACCGAAAATAAACCCGTATCTCAAATTTTAAAAGAAACAAAAGAAGCCTCGGGCGTTGAATTTAAGGCTTATAATTTCAGCAAAAAACTTGATGATGAATCAAAGAAAACCGCCATTATGAAAAAAATGCAGGGGCTATATAACGATGCACTCAGAGGCGATACAAAATTCGGCGACTTTGAAATTGATGTCGATAAAACAAGGCAAAACGCAGAACTTATGGAACAATATAAAAAGGGCGGCGACGGCGTTAAATTATATATGACGGACGGCTCATCCGTTCTGGTCAGAAAGTCGGGAACGGAACCCAAGGTTAAAGCGTATATTGAAACATACAACGAAGACCCTTCGGTAGCCGAAAATAATGTTAAAAAATTAAAAGATGAACTTGATAAAATTTTTGATGTTGATTCAAATGTAAGTTTCAAAGGTTCATATAAAAGCCCTGTTTCCGTTAAAGTGCCTTCGGCTCTCGATTTGGATGAATATAAAATGCTCTCCGGTGAAACGGTAGATGATATAACTTCAAGAGCGGGCAGAGAGGGGCAATTTTTAAACTGGATAGGCAAATTGCCGAAAACCCAGCTTGAAAACGTAGATGAAATTTATGAAATGGCAAACAGCGCCAAAGAAGGCGGATTTGAAGATCTTGCAATTTTGGGTATAGGCGGTTCAAGACACACAACCGAAGCCATGGCGGATATGCTCGGGCTTAAAAATGTGCATTTTTATTCTTCAATCGACCCTTTAAGTTTTGATAAATTTGTTGATTCAATCGATTTGGACAAAACGAAATTTCTTGTCGTTTCAAAATCGGGCGGAACACTGGAAACTACGACCGCATATAACGAAGTAAAAAAACTCCTTCAAGACCGCTTGAAAAAAGATGACGTTTCGGACAGATTTATTGCAATGACGGATTCGTCTTTTGATAAAAGCAAATTAAGACAAAAGGTTGAAAACGGCGAAATAGGTTTATCAGGGCTTGTGCATGATGATGTCGGCGGAAGATTTTCGATTTTTGATGATGCAACACTGTTTACTCTTGCATACTCAAATGTTCCCAAAGAAGACGTTATAAAAATGCTCAATGCTTCAATTGATGCGCAGAAGGAATTTTTAAATCCCGATATTAATCAAAATGATGCGCTCAAACTTGCGGCATTCAACGTTGATTCGAGAAGAAAAGGAAAATCAAAACATAATACCGAATATTTTTCGGATGTTTTTAAAGGCACAACACTTTGGGATAAACAGCTGAATAACGAATCATTAAAATCAAAAATTTCAACCGATACAAATATCGGCCCCGGATATCTTCACTATAACGCTGAAGCTGACCTGGACGAAGATAATATTGACTCGTTTTATACCTTTATCTACCCCAAAACGGATGACAGCGTAACAAATGCCGTATTAAAGGGTGTAACAAAAGCATATAAAAACCAGCATCCTGTCTCTGAAATCATTCTGGATGATTTAACTCCGGAATCAATTGCAAGGTTCATAGAGCTTAAACACTTTGAAACATTGTATACGGGAAATATGCTGAGAAGATTAAACGGCGATGTTACATCATTTGATTCGGCGCTCCCCGAAGTTTTGCAGCCGAATGTAGAAAAATATAAGAAAGAAGTTAAGGCAAATTTAATTTAATATAATAAATCGGGGGTTGATTGCATTTTGCAGACTGCCCCCGAGCCCCTTAACCCTTTATTTTAGCCCCATAAACTAAAAACCCTGAAATAATTATTTCAGGGTTTTTTATGTTAGCTTTTGTTGTCCTTAACTTATTATGCAAGGATTTTGTCTACAACGCCTGCGCCAACGGTACGTCCGCCTTCTCTGATAGCGAATCTCATACCTTCTTCAATAGCAACGGGAGCGATAAGTTCAACTTCCATAACTACGTTGTCGCCGGGCATAACCATTTCACCGTCAAATTTAATTGAACCGGTAACATCGGTTGTTCTGATGTAGAATTGAGGTCTGTATCCGGGGAAGAAAGGAGTATGACGTCCGCCTTCGTCTTTTGTTAAAACGTAAACGTTAGCCGTGAATTTTGTATGAGGGTGGATTGAACCGGGTTTTGCAAGAACCTGACCGCGTTGAATATCGGTTTTATCGATACCGCGGAGCAATGTTCCGATGTTGTCGCCTGCTTGACCTTGGTCAAGAAGTTTTCTGAACATTTCAACACCTGTAACTGTTGTTTTCTTTGTTT
>DVJH01000123.1 GCA_018710795.1 Candidatus Galligastranaerophilus gallistercoris
TTAAAAGAATTCCAGCGGTCTTATTTTTTTAAGACCGTTTTTTTTGCGGAATTTCCGTAGGATGAAGCGATAGCGTAATCCGCCAAGGCGAACGGCTGACGGAGCGAAAAAAGTGCTTTAGCACTTTTGGAGCAAAGCTCAAAGACAGTGAGCCGCTAGGAAATTCCAAGAGGCGGAATTTGCGCGTGAGCCGGAGTGGAGCATTTGGCAAACGATGAGTTTGGCAAATGCGTAACTGTCGATGAAAAATATTAACAGGGTGAAGGTACTCAAAATCGAACCGCTAGGAAAAACATCAACAGGGTGAAGGCGGAAGCGATGAGCTTTTGCCGCAACCGTTGTTAACCGCCGTTGCGAAGCGGACAAATCTTTGATTTGACAGGCGGAAAAAACAAATACAGGGTGAAGCATTTGGCTTGCGTTGAGCAAGACAAACTGCGTAACTATTGAACGCCGCCGTTGCGAAGCGGACAAATCTTTGATTTGACAGGCGGAAAAAAACAAATACAGGGTGAAGCATTTGGCTAAAACATTTTTATTGTATGCCGAAGATTTTAAATATCCCCGTTCCCGTAGGTTTAACGGGTTCAATCGTGCAAAATGCGCTTCTGTCCGCATTGTTGTTATCCGGTATACATTCATCAATGCGTTCAATTCCCTGACAGTTTTCATTTGCAAAATATCTTGTTATTCCGTCAGGGTTTGTCATGCAAATCGCTTCTTTAAAAGAAACTTTATAAACATTCGGAATTAAAGCCGTTTCCCTTGCATTTGCCTGAAGATTATTCGGGTCTGCGGCACGGTTTAAAATTCCGTTATATGCAAAAAAGTATGAATCTTCGTAATATTTATTTGTTGCGTTTCCGTCATAATCATGGGCAACGTTATTCCCGCCGAAAGAAGGTATAACTTCTCCGTTTTGATATATTCTTAAAGGAAATATATCTTCGCCCAAAGCCATCGGGTGTGAAGGAGTGTTGATAAACATTATTATGTCAATATGAGCCAGAGTGCCGTCGTTATCATCCGACCAGCCGTCACCATCAAAGCCTCCGATTACAACGCCGTTTGACATAATAAAATTCATTCTTGTCGATTGTCCTCCGTTTCCGGGTACAATATCATCTATACCGTCTTCACAATCAATGTCGCCCGCAGTCATAAAATTATCTGCAAGAAGCCTGCAATACGTTACCGTATTATCGGGCAGGCTGCCCGCATTTTGGCATAATCCTTCTTCTCTGCAGGTTTCAAGAATCATATCGTTAGCCTGAGATATATTTCTTATTGTTGCATAAATGTGCGGAGTTACCGATATATCGTCAGACTTAAAAATCAATACGGACAATGCAAGAATAATTCCGCATATAATAAGCGCAAACAAAACTTCCGCAAGCACCATTGCTTTTAATCGTATAAATCTTTTCATTAAATTCTATCCTTTTATTAAAGCGCCCAGAGCTGCTTCATAACTATTATATTCCATTATATCATCCGCTCCTAACTCTAAGCAACCGATTGAAGTTTTGGTTTCGTTTTTGACGGATACAACCCTTATATTTTGTTCCAATGCCGCCAAAACCGCAGGGCTGCCCAAAGCTTTATACGGAACAATTAAAGCTTTTATGTCTTTATTTTTTATTCCTTTTTTATTTTCTTTATCAATTTTAGGCGCCCTGTTTAACCCTTCCAAAATGCATGGCAGGTAAGTTGATGATATATTTTCCGAAGCAACTTTGGGGTTTGATAATTTTGTTGAAATTTCAATTTTGCTGAATGCGGGAGAATGCGCAACGGGTATCATCAATTCTTTTGAAAGATAATGGGATATAACCGCCTCAATTCCCCCTATGGGGTCAACCCCCGTTCCCGATTCGTAATCATCGTTTGTAATATCATCCCTAAAATAACAAACAACGCCGATTGCATTTACCCCTTTTGAAATTAATTTTTTTGCCGAATTCAAAAGGGTTTTTTCGTTTCCTATAACGCCCGTTGAAATATTATCTTTTATATAAAATTCAACCCCGACTTCTTCTGATGTTATTTCAAAATATGGAATATCAAACCCCATAACTTCTTTCATTGCATTTATCGTATTAATATGAACGTTTAAAATGTCATTAGGGATTGATTTATCAAAAATAACCCCCGTTTTATTTTCTTCATAAAGTTTAAGAGGCTCAAGGCTTAAATTTCCTTTAAAAAATTCATCTAAAATATATCCTTCAACGTATAAAATATCATCGTTTATTGCGCTTAAAATGCCGCCGTTTACAACATTAGGGTGTGTTATGACATTAAAATGTTTTGAAAACATTCTTGCAATTTTGCCGCCGTCGCCCGCATAGCCCCCTATGTCGGCGCCGATACCGGTCGGTATTATTAATGCTATTGTTTCATCGTGTCTCAAGATAAATTTCTCCCCTCGGCGGAAAAATCCGTAAATAAAGATTCAAGCGCATATTTTGGCGAAACAAGAGCAATAATTTGTTTTTTTGTTTTTTGAATTTTTTTAATATCAGAATTAATTATGTTTCTTAAATTTTCATTATCAAAATTTATTTTCATCATCTTAAACAAATATTCCTGCATTGAATCAAGAATATCAAGCATATCAAAATTGTTTGCGGATTGAAAATTTATTAATTCATAGGCTTTTTCAATTGAAGACAAAATGTTTTCATTCGGATAATTTTCAAAAAAGTTTTTTACATCTATACTGTTTTTTTCATATAAAGCGGGCATTTTAAAAACAAGCGATCTTGAAACAATGGTTGAAATTATATCTTCTTTTGTATTTGATAAAAATACAAAAGTTACTTTATCGGGCGCTTCTTCCGTTGATTTTAAAAGAGAATTCGAAGCTTCTTCCTGAAGAATTTTTTTATTCAAAGGGTAAGGGTACCACTCTTCTTTTGATAAATTGTATCCCAAGTTTTCAAATTCTTTAATTTTATTTAATTTAAAATCATCCAAAGTCCCCGTTTTTGCGTTTGAAAAAATAAAAAACCTGTGATAATCGGAAGATTCTTTTATCATTGACGTTATTTTTTCGGTTTGTTTAACCGATATAACCGTTTTTGAAGAATCGTCCTTAAAATCAATCGGGGTTACGTTTATAATTGAAGGGTGTTTGTTTTCTTTTATCCATCTGCAATTTGTGCAATCGCAATTTTGTGTTTTATCTTTTTCGCAATTTAATATGCTTGCAAGCTCAAGCGTGAAAAAATATTGGGATAAAATATCAAGCCCTTCAAAAACAATGCTTTGAGGGAACCTTTTTTTTGAATTAAAAAAACTTTCAAAATAAGAGGTTAAAAAAGGATATTTATTTTTAAAATAATCATTTATCCGCATTTTAAAAATGCCTCGCTCAAAGATAACAAAGGCTCTTTTTCGCCCGTTTTAATTTCAAATTCGGAATTTGTTAAATTCCTTTTAAGTTTTATAAGTTCGTTTAATGAAACGTTTTTTAATTTATTTAAACTCATTTTAACGGCATATTCATTCTGCGAAGTTTTTTTTGCGATTTCAAAAGAATTAAGAGATTTTGAATAAAGCTTTGTCATAAGCAGTTTTGAAAATCCCGATTGCAAAAATGCAAGAATTTCAAGATAGTGCGATTTTTGAAGCATATTTGAAATTTCATTTAACGCCCTGACGTAATTTTTCTCTAAAATTAAATCAACCAGGGCAAAAATGTTTTGACTTGTTGAAAAAAGATTATCAACCGCTTCTTTTGTAATAATGTTTTCGGGATACACAAACAAACTTATTTTATCCAAAACGGAATCCAAATCCCTTAAATAAGGACCCGTCAATCTTATAATATCGGTCAAAATATTATCGGATGCTTTTAAATTGTATTTTTTCAGCATTGATTTAAAAACGGGAAGAATTTTATATTCTTCATACGCCTTAAATGCGGGACATTCAATTATTTTTCCTTTTTTTGCAATTGCTTTATAGAATTTTTTTCTTGAATCCGGTTTCTTTTTATCGCCCCTTGCAATTTGGCAGGTTAAAATTATATGGACTCTGTCCGAAATTAAATCAATTGCTTCAATTAATTCATCAATTTCTTTATCGTCAAGTTTTTTTGCTTTAGCGGTATCAAGAAAATATTTATCCGCTTTTATAACGTATACAATATCCCCGAACATCATAGGCTGCGTTCGCAAAAGGAAAACAAAATCGCTGAAATCGGGGTTATCCGAAACCCTGTAGTTTAATTCCGAAATATCATCCCCCAAAACATTTTGTTTTACGGAATTAATTTCTTTTTCGATTAAAAAATCTTCTTCACCCCAAATAAATGATAACGGCATTTTTATCCTTTTTTATTCATTTTACTTTAAAAGTTTTAATTTATCTTCCCTTTTTAATTTTTTTATTCTGTATTCTTCCTTCATTGCTTCCGATTTTGTTTCAAAAGCTTTTTTATAGAGAATTTTAACGGGCTTGTTTGCGTTTGTATATTTTGCGCCTTTATGTTTTATTCCTTCAAGATGTTCCGAAAATCTTTTTTCCACATCTTTTGCTATCCCTGTATAAATCGTATTATTTTCAGTCAAGAGCATGTAAACAAAGTACACTGTCTAAAACCTCTTCTATTTCTTTTTCGGTATTTAAAAGAACAAGTTTGCTTCTCAGTTTTGAAGCGTTTTTAACGCCCGAGATATAAAAAGGGTAGAATTTTCGCATATATTTTATTCCGTTTATCTCGCCTCTTAAATCAATTTCGCCTTTTAAATGTTTTTTTAGCATATTTAATTTTTCAATTAAATCGGGTTCGGGGATAATCTCTCCGGTTTTAAAAAATTGTTCGGCCCTGTAAGGGAAGCTGAAATCTCCGACAAAACCTCTTCCTATTGCAACACCGTCTGCGTTTGTATATTCAATACAGTTTTTGACATCTTCAATTGTTTTAATGTCTCCGTTTGCAAAAACGGGAATTTTAACGGTTTCTTTTAATTTTTTTATATCCTCATAAGAAGCTTTCCCTGAATACATCTGCGCCCTTGTTCTTGCATGGAGTGTAATAAAATCAACCCCTTCTCCTTCAAGCATTTTTGCAAATTCTATGTAATTTTTGTCTTCTTCGCTCCAGCCCAGCCTGAATTTAACGCTTAAAGGGATTTTGATTTCTTTCCTTACTTTTTTTATTATTTCTTTTGCAAGGGGAATATCTCTCATAAGGGCTGAACCGTCTTTGCCTTTTACGATTTTATTTACGGGGCACCCGCAGTTAATATCTATAACGCTTGCCCTGTCTTCAAGCATTTTTGCCGCTTTTGCCATAAGGTCGGGTTTGTGCCCCGCTATTTGAAACGAAAGAGGATATTCAACCTCTTCAAATTTTAAAATTTTTCCGTCGGGCACCTGATTTAAAGCTTCCGATGAGAGCATCTCCGTTGTCAAAAGAGTGTCAACCCCTTTGTATTCTCTTATCAGCTTCCTGTATATTGTGTCTGAAATTCCTGCCAGCGGGGCTTGTATTACTTTAAGTTTTTTTATGTCAAATCCGTTCATTATTTTTGGCTTAAATAATCTTTTAATTCCTTACATCTTGTTTTTGCATAGGTTGAATATTCGTCTTCAACGCCTTCTTTTTGTTTTAATTGTATAAATTTTTCATAATAATTAACCGCCTGGGTATAATCTTCTTTTGTATCGGAAACAACCGCAATCATATAATATGAAAGAGAAAAATTCGGATCTTTCGAGATTGAATTTTTATATTCAATCAACGCATTATCCAATTTCCCCGTTTGCTCGAAAATAGCACCTTTATAATAATAAGCATAAGGATTTTTCGGATTTTTTGAAATTATTTTATCAAGCATTGTAAGGGCATTTTCATAATCTTTATTTTCATACATTGTAATTGCACTATCGAGCATTTTGGCTTCTTCGCCTTCATTTAGTGCCGATAATGTATTTTTTGCTTCAATATTATTCGGGTTAATTGTTAAAATTTTATTTAAATATTCTCTTGCGGACTGTTCGTTTTTGCCTGCAATCATAATATTTGCAATCATAAAAAGCGCATTTTCATCTTTCGGGTTATTTGCCAAAACCCTGTTATAATATTCAATTGCTTTTGAATTATCTTTTAATTCATAATAACAATTTGCAATCATTGTTAAAATTTCGGGCGTTTGATATTTTATTTTTAAATAATGATTCAGGGCACTTTGATAATCGCCCGCATTATAAAATTCCGCACCTTTTGCATAGAGGTTGTTTGCATTTGTTTTTTCAAGATTTGTTTTTATATTCAATAAATCTTTATTGTCAGGCATTATGCTAAGCCCGTGTGCGGTTACGTTTGCAGCCTTTTCATAATCGTTTTGAAGCATAAAAATCTGTGCAAGGTTTATAAAAGGCTCGGGCTTATTGGGGTTAATCGAAATCGCTTTTTTATAATATTCTATTGCAGGCGCATAAGCTTTATTTTTATGCATCTCAAAAGCATACTTAAATTGAGCGTCGTAATTATTCGGATTATTATTTGCTTCCGTTAATAAATATCCGCCCAATTGTTCTCCGGTCATATCGGACAATAAGGCATTGAGCGCATTTTGGGCGTTCGGGTCATCTTTTTTTAAGGACAAAATTTCTTTATACTGATTTATTGCGGATTGAATATCGCCCTTTTTTTCATAAAGTTTTGCTTTGTAAAATCTTGCGCTTAAATCGCCCTGATTTTTAAGAAGAATTTCGTCATACGTTTTAATTGCATTATCATAATCGTTTAATGCCGTATAAACGGAAGCAAGGTTTATTAAAACAACGGGGTCATTCGGGTTGATTTGCCTTGCTTTTATATATTGAGCTTTTGCAAGCTCAAATTCGTTTTTCTTCTGTAATACCGCCCCCAAATTAATTAATGCCTGAGAATCGGTTGAATCCTGTACGCTTCTTGCCATCCAAAGGTTAAGAAGACTGTCTAATAATTCTTTATTGTTGTTTGAATATTCAAGAGCTCTTGAATATTCATCCATCGCAGCGTCTTCATTTCCTATGTCATCTAAAATGAGTGCATATTTAAAATGAAGCATACCGTCATCTCTGCCGATTGAAAGAGCATTCCTTATGCAATCAATTGCCATTTTCTCGTTATTCAGGCTTTTATAAATATCAGAAGCACTGGAATAAGCGGATTTATTATAAACCGAGCTTTTAAACAACTGTCTGTATTCATAAATTGAAGCCGCAAGCTCGCCTTGCGCGCGAAGCGCTTTTGCTTCTTTATCGATTTGTTCCGCCGTTTTTAAGGGCGCATACATTCTTTTTAAATAGCCTAAATTATCTTCCGCTTTATTTATTGTTGCAAGTTTTGATTCATCGGGCGCACTATCCCAGTATTTAAGATAAACAATCGCAGACCTTAAATCGTTGATTGCTTTTTTATATGCTTTTTCGGAATCTATATAATATTGCGCACGTGCAAGATATGCCATGCCTAAAGCATTTTGAACCGTTGCATCATACGGGCGCTGCCTTAAAACTTTTTTAAATTCAAGGATGGCGGATGAATATTTTTTATCTTTAAAATAAGCAACACCGTTATTGTAATATATGTTAACCCGTTCATAATTATCAGCAAAAACAGACGGCATTTGCATTAAGAGTAATAAAAGAAATAAAACCGAGGCCGATTTTTTCAACATAAACCCCCTTAAAATTTAAAGATTATACAAATTATACAATGAAAACCCCGAATTTTTAAATTAACTCATAAGCGAATATGTATGTATAGTATAATTTGTTTGTATAAAAGGAATATTTTTATGAAATTCTGTCATATAAACCATGATAAAACAAGGCTTTTGATTTTCTTTTGCGGTTTTTATACCGACGAAAACTGTTTTGCCGAATTTGATAATAACACATCGGACATTTTATTCATTTACGATTATTCAAATTTGGATTTTGAAGAAATTTCATATTTTGATTTTTCACCCTACGTTGAAATTAACTTAATCGCATATTCTTACGGCGTTTTTGCCGCAAATGAAGCAAAAGATTACCTTCCCCCCGTTGATAAATCAATTGCAATATCGGGGACAATTTATCCGATTGATGAGAATTTTGGCATTAAACCCAAAATTTTTGATTTAATGCTTTATGCGTTCAGTGAAAATACGATAAAGAATTTTAAAGAAAAAATGGAATTAAACTCCGGGGGCTTTATAAATAATGCAAAAAGAGAAGTCGAAAATTTAAAAAACGAGTTAAACAATATAAAAAATTATGTTCAAAATAACACCATAAGAAAAAAACTTGAATTTGATTCCGTTATTATTACAAAAAAAGACAGAATTATTCCCTACGGTGCCCAAAATTTATTTTGGGAAAACCATAAGAATAAAATTGAATTAAATACCGGGCATTTTCCGTTTTTTGAATTTAATAATTTTGACGAAATTTTAGAGGTTTAAACTTTGAATTTTGAAAAAGCAAAAACAACATACCGAAAAAACGCCGTTGTGCAAAAGCAAATGGCAAAATGTCTTATAAATTTTCTTATTAAAAATTACGGGAAAACTTTCGATAATATTTTTGAAATAGGCTCCGGCACAGGGTTTTTAACGGATGAGATAAGAAATAATTTAAAATATAAAAAAATAATTTTAAACGACATAACGGATAATTTTACGAATTTTGAGCCGGATATATACCTTAAAGGCGATATAAATAAAATCGAATTGCCTTTAGATATTGATTTAATTCTATCAAATGCGGTTTTTCAATGGATTGAAGATTATGAACTGTTGTTTAAAAGATTGCGTTCAATCTTAAAAAAAGACGGCATTATCGCTTTTTCATATTTCGGCAAAGAAAACTTTATACAAATTAAAAATATAACGGGAATCGGGCTTGAATATCCGAATTTAGACAAATATATAGAAAAAGAAGGGTTTAAAATTCTTCATTTTGAAGAAGAATTAAAAACCCTTTACTTTAAAGATGTGCATAATTTACTTGACCATATAAAATTTACGGGCGTTAAGGCTGAAGACAAGGTTTGGACAAAGAAAGACTATATTGATTTTAAGGATAAATATTTCGAAAAATATAAAGACGACAACGGATTTGAACTTACATATCACCCTTTGTATTATACGATTCGGGCTATTTAATATAATTTAAAAGACGGCTTCTTGTTTCATAATCCATATAAATTTTTCTGATTGCACGTTTTTCTATTTGCCTTATGCATTCTTTTGTAACACCGTATATATTGCCGATTTCTTCAAGGGTTCTTTTTCCGCTGTCTTCAAGCCCGAATCTTAAGGTAATCACTTCCCGTTCCTTTTCTTTTAATATATTGAGCGCTTTTTTGATATCTTTTTTTAATTCTTCCGATTCAATTTCTTTTTCGACGTTTTGTTTGACGTCTTCAATAATTTCGGATAAATTAAGCTGTTTATCATCCGCTGCATCAAGCGAATTTTCAATTGACAGCGATTTTGTAAAAGCGTTTAAAAACGTATTTATTTTATTTTCCGATATCCCCATTTTATCCGCCACGATTGATGGTTTAATCTGACAGTTATATTTTTGTTCAAGCGAATTTTTTATTTTTTTATATTTTGAAAGAGTTTCCTGAATATAAACGGGGATTTTCATGCAATGGGATTGTTCGCTTATTGCTTTAAACATGGCCTGTTTTATCCACCAGGTTGCATAGGTTGAAAATTTATATCCTAATTTCCAGTTGTATTTATCAAGGGCAACCATTAACCCTAAATTGCCTTCCTGAATTAAATCCGCCATGGATAATTTTGAGATGTGAATTGATTTTCTTGCAATGTTGATTACCAATCTGAGATTGGATTGAATCAATTTTGTTTTGGCGTTGTTGTCGCCCAAAGATGACAATCTTGCAAGTTCTTTTTCTTCTTCGGTCGATAAAACGGGGTATTTTGAGATTTTTTTGTAGTAAAAACTTAAGGAATTATCAATTGAATTGTCTTTTGTTTCAATTTCAAAATCTTTGGAAACTTTAGATACGACAGATTTTTTCATATACTTTTCTCCGAACTTTTGACCTAACCTTTTTTGCATGCAAAATTTTGCTCTTTTATGTAAGACAGAGCCTTAAAACTGATAATGGGATAACGACACTTAATTTTTAAATGAGGGCGCTTAAATTTAAAGCTTATACCGAAGCGCAGACTTTGGTACCGGCTTTAGTATATCTTCCGTATATCCTTAATATATCATTTGTGATTTTAAAATACAACATGTTTGTTAAGATATGTTAATGCGAATTTTATTTTTTAACCCTGTATTTACATTTCTTAACATAATGACAAATACCTTCTCCGCCCCCGATAGCCCGCAGTGCGGAAATTTCGCATTTATACATATTAAAAGACACCGTCTTAAACGGTGTCAGCTATATGTTGTTAGCTTCGGGATTGTGTTGTTAGGTGTCGATAAATAA
>DVJH01000124.1 GCA_018710795.1 Candidatus Galligastranaerophilus gallistercoris
TTGCTCTGGCAACGGTATTGGGGATATCATGGAATTTCATATCGTAAAAAACTTTTGCACCGTGCTTTTTTATCATATCCGCAGCCATAAGCCCGTAATTTTGCAATTGCAGTCCGATTTTAAAATATCCGACGTAATCTTTCAATTCCAATACAAGTTGTTCTGCTTCTTCAACGGTGTCTACATCCAGCGCCAAAATTATTCTTTCTCTGGCATTTTGGGGTTTTAAAACTGTCATATTCCACCCTCTTTATATACATGCCTGCATATTTTATCACACAAAGACCTATTTTTCAAAGGAATATATTTAAAAAGGAAGCTTCCTTTCAAATAAGCTTCCTTTTTAAAACTATTACACATAAAACAAATGAGCCGACAAAATCATTTGTTCCCTGTTCAAAATTTTATATCGCAACCCCGAATTAAGATAACAGGTGGTTTCATCGACTCACATTATTATAATAACGTACATTATACGGCATTTTATCGCCCAAAGGAATTAGTTCGATAGAATTAGTCAAAGACATCCGTAATTACTGCGCTTTGGAATTGAATTCCCCGTAAAATACCTGCAGCACACAATTTACGGCAAGAAGCCCCGAAACCGCAGGTACTATTGCATTTGAAGCCGGGGTAAATTTTGTAAATTCAATTATTTCACCGTTATTTTTTTGAATTTTTTCAACATTTTTTATTTTTTGAAGATTTTTGGCATGCTCAAGACTTGCAACTGCCCATATTCCTTTATCGATATTCGCGTATTTTTTTAATTTGGATAAAAGGTTTTTTGTAAAATTATCTTTGTATTGAATTTCAGATATATCGCAAACATAAAGTTTGGAAGCGTCCATTCTGTTTCCCGCGCCGAAAGATGAAATTATATTGATATTATTTTCTTTTGCATATTTTATCAGGGAAATTTTCGGTTTTATCGTATCAATCGCATCAATTATAAAATCCGGTTTTACCGTAAAAATTTCCTTAAAATTTTCTTCATCAATAAAGCCGTCATATACAATAAGTTCGATATCGGGGTTTATGTCATAAAGTCTTTTTTTAAAAGCGTCCGTTTTCTTCATGTTGATATTTGAATTCAAGGCAATCAATTGCCTGTTTATATTTGAAATTGAAACGGTATCAAAATCGGCTATCAGAATTTTATTAATCCCCAGACGGCAAAGAGCTTCCAGAGCATATCCGCCGACACCGCCAAGCCCGATTATTGCAACGTATTTATTTTTTAAATACAGCTGAAAATCATCGCCCCAGTATAATTTGTTTCTTTGAAAAATTTCATCGTACATTAATCTATCCTTTAACGGCACCTTCGCTTGAACCTTTTATAAAATATTTTTGCAAAACAATGAAAAACAAAAGAATCGGTATAATCGATATAATCGAACCTGCGGCAATAAGTCTGTAATTTGCGCTGAATGCGCCCTGAAGCTCGTTAATCCCGACGGGAAGCGTAAATAAGCTTTGTTTTGTTAATACGATACTGGGCCATAAAAATTCGCCCCAGCAGCCGACAAACGTAAAAATTGCAAGCAAAGACAGGGAAGGCTTTATCAACGGAAGGAGAATTTTATAAAAAATCTGAAACGAATTGCACCCGTCAATTAATGCCTGTTCTTCAATTTCTTTCGGTATTACCATAAATGCCTGTCTTAATAAAAATATGCCGAACGCATTGACGCAAAAAGGCAAGATAAGACCGAGATACCCGTTAAAATCCGAGACGGAATCAATTAAATTTAATTTTAAAATTATTATATATACGGGAAGCATAATTGCCTGAAAAGGAACGGCAAGCGTAGTTAAAATAAGAAAAAAGACAAAGTTTTTTCCCTTAAAATTCATTCTTGCAAGAGGATACGCGGCAAGCGAAGAAAAAATCAGGTTTAAAATAACGGTAAAAAAAGCAACAACAAAACTGTTTAAAACATATTTTAAAATCGGGACCAGCTCCAAAACTTTTTTAAAATTATCCAAAGTAGGATATTTCGGAATAAAAACGGGAGGATACAAAAAAATGTTTTCAAGATTTCCCTTAAGCGCCGTTGATGTCAGCCACAAAAAAGGAAGCAGGCAAAAAAGACAGACCGAAATCAATATAAAATGTATTAAAAATCCTTTTATATGTTTCATAATCCGTATTTGTCCCTTTCAAAACATACTATGTTTATAACCGAAATTGCCGTAACAAGAAACAAAAGAACGACACACGCACACGATGCCAAGCCCAAATCCAGACTTTCAAAGGCTTTTTCATATATATAATATACGATTGTTTTTGTCGAATTTAAGGGTCCGCCTTTTGTCATAACATATATTTCAACAAAAACCTTAAGGGCAGACATCAGACTTATCGTGCTCACAAGTGCAATAACGGGCATAAGATGGGGAATTGTTATTGCAAGATGTTTTTTAAATCCCGAAGCGCCGTCAATTTCTGCGGCTTCGTATAATTCTTTGGGTATTCCCATAAGAGCGGACAAATAAATCATCATATAGTATCCGATACCCTTAAATATCGTAACCAGTGCAACCGATATCATTGCAACATCCGGATTATAAAGCCATTCAACGGGTTCAAAATTAAAAAGACCCAAAAAATAATTTAATAGCCCGTCAGGCTGATAAAGCCATTTAAAAGCTATCGCAACAACAACAATTGAAACAACGACGGGAATATAAATTATTAATTTATAAAGATTTTTAAATTTTATTTTCTGATCAATCAAAATTGCAATAAACAGCGGAAATATAACAAGAAAAGGAACGCATAAAACAAGAAAATAAAACGTATTAAAAACAGTTTTAATAAAAATCTTTGAAGAAAAGAGTTCTTTATAATTTAAAAGGAAAGAAAATTCGGGATGATAAAAATCTTTTGAATAATCAAAAAAGCTCATTATAAGGGTTTGAAAAAAAGGCAGAAAGAAAAATATGCCCAGAAGTAAAAATGCAGGCAAAATAAAAAGATAAGGCGCAATTTTCAGCTCTTTTAACATAGGCTAATAATAAAATAATTTTAATATTATTTCAATTTGTTTTATAAAAGGCAAATTATTCCTTTTGTTGTAAAATTAGACTTATGAAATTCAGAGGAAGTTTATTTTTAGTTTTATTTTTAATTTTGTTTATGCCCGCCGCTTTTTGTATTGAAGAAAAAACTACAATAAGGGTCGGGATTTCGGACAATAAATTTGCATCTTACGATCATACGGGTGCAACTTTTATACTTCCCGTTAATTCAAGCATTATTGACCTTGAAGACGATAATCAAAGAATTGACGTCAAAGGCGGCGGGTATGCGGAAGTTAAACTTATAAACGGTTCATTTAACATTAACGTAAATTCAAGTCTTATCGTTAAAAATTCAAAAGGACCCGTTATTATAACATCACCCGACAAAATAGGAATTAAGGGTTTATATAGAAAAGGAGAGCCCGCATATTACAAGGGAATGATTGAACTCAGGGCAATAAGCCTTTACAGGTTTAACATCATAAATATCCTTGATATGCAAAGTTATCTTAAAGGCGTCGTGCCGAATGAAATGCCCGTATCATTCGGAATTGAGGCGCTCAAGGCGCAAACCGTCGCCGCAAGAAATTATGCAAACAGACCCGTTGATAATCATAAAAACTACGATACATGCGATTCTACCTCATGCCAAGTATATTACGGAGCAAACAGCGAACAGGATTTATCAAACAGGGCGGTTGACGAAACTTTGGGAATTTATGCCTTATACGAATTTGAACCTATTTTGGCTCAATATTCTTCAACCGCATCGGGTATAACGGAAAGTTACATAAATACGTACGGAAACGGCAAAACGGACAAGCCTTATTTAAAATCCGTCAAAGATAATGACGAAGTTAAATATACAAAAAATGAAGACGAGATAAAAGAATTTTTTAAAGAAAACATTCCCTCGTTTGATATGAAATCGCCAAGGCACAGGTGGAAAATCGAATTTGACAGATTTGAGCTTGAAGATGTTTTAGATAAAACTCTAAAGGAACAATCAAAGGCGGGAAATGTCGAGCCTTATTTTAAGAACGATAATGAATTTTACGGACTTGAAGATATTAAAGTTATTGAAAGAGGAGATTCATACAAAGCTTTAATCGTAGAGATTAAATCAATATCCGGAGATTATAAAATCAAAAAAGAGCTTCCGATAAGAAGAACTTTTAAAAAGAATAATACTGCCCTGTATTCCGCTAATTTTTCGGTTGAAAAAGAGTATAAAAAACTTTCAAGAAAAGAATTAAAAGAAATTAAAAAGAAAAGAAAACTTGAAGAAGAAAAATTAAAAGAAGAAGCGATTTTTAGCGGAAAAGAACCAAAAGAAGAAGATATCACGGTTAAATTAATGCCTGAATTAAAAAACTCCGAAATCGTAAACGGAAGAAAAAGGGTTTATAAAACAAAACTCGGAAGAAATCTTCCCGACAAATTTATATTCTACGGCGCAGGGTTCGGTCATGGCGTCGGAATGAGCCAGTACGGCGCAGGCTTTTTGGCTTCATACGGCGTCAATTATGAAAACATTTTAAAACATTATTATACGGGAATTAATCTGGGAACACTTCCGAAAATCGTTTCATATAATAACATAGGGCTGGATTACGTTCAGGAATTTTATTTTGACAAAGAACAAAATCGGGAAGATAAGTTTGAAAACCCGAACAGAAGCCCTTTAAAAAAAGAGCTGAAAAGAATTTTAAAACAAAACGACAGATTAAAATGTTATCTGGTTATTGAAAATCCTTCAAAAGTTTCAAAAATAGAATTTTTTATTAACGGATATTATTTCAGCCCCGATACAAAAGGTTTTAATAAAAAGAATTTAAAAACGGATATAACGGATTATCTTGCAGACGGAAACAATAAAGTTATCTTCAAACCGCTTCATGAAAAAGACAAAAATAAAACATTAAAATTTTATATTGAAATCGGAGAATAAATGACGGAAGAAAAACAAATACAAAGCCAAACAAACGAAGGGCAGGGGCTTTTAAAAGCGGCCTGGTGGATAGCCGTTATTATTCTTTTATCAAAAATTGCGGGTTTTTTAAGAGATGTTGTTGTTGCAAAATATTACGGTGCAACAATGGTGTCCGATGCTTATTTTTATGCATATCAGATTCCCGCTCTTGTTCTCGTAATTTTGGGCGGCGTCGGCGGTCCTTTTCACAGCGCAACGGTTGCCGTTTTTTCAAAATTAATAAAAGATTATTCGACAAAACCAGAGCCTTCAATAAAAAAACTTTTCAATACGTTTGAGACGTTTTCCATTATATTGTTTTCAATTTTTGCCCTTATTTGTTTCTTTTTCCCCGACAGCGTAATGAGAATAATAATACACGGCAACAATACCGAATTATTGTATCAATCTTCGGAACTTCTTAAAGTAATGTCGCCCATTATATTAATAGGTGCGATTATAGGGCTTTATTACGGAATTTTGGTTACGTACAAAAGATTTTTGCTGCCAAATATTTCGCCTTCCATGCTTTCATTGGGCGTTATTATCGTTCTTCTCGTAACAAAAGGCGACAAAACGGGGTTTTATCTGGCTTTGGGCACATTATTCGGAGCGTTTCTGCAATTTTTATTGCAGGCCCCGGTGGTAAGAAAAATAGGGTATTCTTTTGCTTTTTCGTTCGATTTTTTTAAAAACAAAAATTTTAGTGAAATAACAGAGCTTTTATTTCCCGCATTTTTAAGCTCTACCATAGGGCAATTGGGAATTTATGTCGATATGTTCTTTTCTTCACAGTTGAAAGAAGGGGCATGGACCGCATTCAGCTACGCAAACAGAATTTTTCAATTTCCGGCAGGAATGCTTTTAACGGCAATTCTTGTTCCTTTATTTCCCCTGTTTTCAAGACTGGTTGCAAAAAATGACATTGAAGGAGTAAGGCACTATTATACAAAGGGCCTGGGGACTCTCATATATTCGGGAACTTTTCTTATGACGGGTATTTTTGTCGTAAGAACCGATGCAATAAGAGTTGCACTTGAAAGAGGCGCATTTGATTATGATGCAAGCATTCTCGTATCCGATATTTTATTTTTTATAACTTTATCCATTATTCCTTATGTGGTAAGAGACAGCGCCACAAGACTTTTTTATTCGTATAAAAATTCAAAAACGCCGTTTTTAATTGCAATCTGCTGCATCGGCTTAAAAATTGTTTTAAACTTCCTTCTTGTAAAGCCGATGGGAATAAACGGCATTGCATTGTCCACAACGCTTGTAACCCTTTTTAACGGACTGATGCTTACCGTTTTATTAAGAAAACACATAAGTATCGGATATAAAAATCTTATAAAAAATTGCTTTAAAATTTTCCTTACAGGCGCGGTTACTTTTGCCTTGGGCTATATCGTTTCATTAATTTATTCTCATTTTATTCAATGGAACTTCATAAACGGCATAATCAAACTCATTGTGGTGGGAACATTTATGACAATATGCTATTTCGGGCTTTCATATATTTTTAAAATAGAATATTTAAACGAACTGGTTCAAAGATTAAAAGATAAATTAAACAGAGGCAAAAATGTCGAAATATAATTTTGATGAAGTTTTCGGATTTGAAACGGATACAGTCTGGGGAATAGGGTGCCACCCTTTAAGTGAAACTGCTGTTGATAGAATTTACGAATTAAAAGGCAGGGATAAAGATAAACCTTTAATTTTAATGAGTTCAAAATTTGAATATTTAAAGCCCTATATAAAAACAATTCCCGACTATGCAGCCGGTTTAATTAAAAAATATTTCCCCGGAGGTCTTACTTTAATTTTTGAAAAAAGCGAAATTTGCCCTTATTTTATAACTTCAAATAAAGAAACCGTAGGCATCAGAATTCCGAACCATAAAGGCTTTCAAAATTTGGCGGACGAGATTGAAGGAAAAGTGCTTGCGACAACATCTCTAAATCTTTCAAATTGTCCGCCCGTTCAAAATTATGATGAAGCAAAAGAAAAATTTTCAAATACAATTACCCTGATAAAACCCGACGGAAGCTCACCCCCTCCGAGAGGCACGGCTTCAACCGTGGTTTTGTGCACAAATGAAACTCCTTTAGTTTTAAGACAGGGAGAAATTTTTATTTAATTAAAGCCTGAATTTCTTTAAAACAAGGATTTTTTGACGTTTCAAGCCACATAAAAAGAACGCTTTCAAGAGTCAGGGTTAAGATGCCAAAATGTCTCAGATTTTTTAGTGCGGCTTCTTTTTCTTTATCGCTTCTTGAAAAAGAAATGTCCGATACCACATAAACTTCATATCCTTTTTCTTTAAGCTCAATTGCCGTCTGAAAAACGCAAATATGTGATTCTATGCCGAATAATACCGCCTGTTTTTTATGCTCTTTAATAAGCGCATTATATATTTCTTCTTCTTTGACAAGACTGAACGCCGTTTTTTCAAAAGGAAGATATTTTTCACCCAGATAAGTTCTTATTTCTTCAATCGTTAAACCGAGCCCTCTGGGGTATTGTTCCGTTATAACAAAAGGAATGTTTAAAATGTCTGCGGCTTTTATTATTTTAAGACTTTTGGATGCCGCTTCTTCCTTATTTGGAGTATCAAGCATATTAACGAGCTTTTCTTGAACATCAATCATTATAAGAACAGAATCATTTTTATTTAACATTGTTTATATTGCCCTTCTTTACAATTTCCATGCCTTTATATTATATGTTAAAATCAGATTTGATGAAGAGAATTATTATTTCAGCTTTGTTTTTATTTTGCTCCATGGTTCCTTCAGCCGCAGAAAATGTAATGGTTGAAAGCTTAAGCAGTTTTGAAGAAAACGATAATATATATTCGTTTAAGGCAAGAGTTGTCGAAGGCGCAATATTTGACAGCGGTCTTGTATTTGAACAAAACTCCACGATAAAAGGCGAAATCGTAAAAACAATTGACCCTAAAAGAGGTAAAAGAAACGGATATATTATTATCCGCCCGATTTCATATACAATACCTTCAAACGACAACGAAACAAAAAACATTGATGATGAATTTCTGGAAGCAAAGGTGGTGGGATATTCAAAAAAGAATTTTGCCAAAATGGGGCTTAATGCGGGACTTACGGTAGGAGGACATTATGTTAAAGGTTTAGGGCAAATATTTTATTTTTCAAAAGGGTTAATTAAACCCGATGAAGGCAGAAACAGAATACAATCAGCCTTCCATAACGTATATGAAAATACGCCTTTTGTTTTTCTTGAAAAAGGGGAAGAAGTTAATATCGAAGAAGGAGACCTTCTGGTTTTGAAATTTTATCATTCGGATGTCCCGAAATGGAGATTTATTAAAAGGCAAAAATAAAAAGGTTTTTTACTTTATATAATTAAGTGTGTGTTTTTGTTAGGAATTAAAATAGCTTATGAAAATCGAAAAAGTTAATTTTTACGGCGCGCAGAATATGCCCGCAAGAGCTTCAAACGCTCCAAAAAGCAGCAATCAAAGCATTTCAAACAATCAGGAATTATCAAATGTTTGTTATAAACCCGTATCGTTCGGAAGAAAAATCGAAGAACACAGAAGCTGGGGCGCAAGAATAAACCCAAAAACAAAAGAAGTAAGCTTTAAGATTTTTACGTATCCCGATTCAAAAAAAGTAACCGCACTGGTTGCAAAACAGAATAATCCCGATGAAATAAAAGAATATGAACTCGAAAACAAGGGAAAAGGCGTTTTTGAAATAAAGGGAATTCCGCCAAGCGAAGTTCAGGCGGGGGATAAATATCAGTTTAAAATTTATAAAGGAAACGGCGATGTTGATATCGTAAAAGACCCTTATTCTTTTAAACAGGATGAATTGAACGGTGCATCAACCTTATATGACCATTCGTCTTTTGAATGGCAAAATGATGGCAAGTGGAAAAACAATCCGAACAGAATAACGAGAAAATCAAACGGCCAAGACGGAAAAACATCGGTCAGAGAAGCAAGAATATACGAGCTCAGCCCCGATTGCTTTACCGATAAAAGAAGTTTTGAAGAAATTAAAACAAAATTAAAAGAAATCAAAGAAACCGGCTTTAATACCGTTGAAATTATGCACGCCGAAAACACATACAGCTTCAACTGGGGATATGACGGAGTTGATAAAATGGCGGCAAGCAGCTATTTGGGCGGACCCGACAAATTAAAAGAGCTGGTAGATGAAGCGCACAAAGAAGGGTTAAACGTCGTATTCGACATTATCCCGAACCACCTTGGACCTGACGGCGCACAATTAAAAACAACGGGGCCTTATATAAAAGGACCCAATGCATTCGGCGAAGGGTTCAATTTTGAAGGCGAAAATTCCGAATACGTTAAAGATTATATAATCAATGCGGCTATGAACTGGGTGGAAAATTACCATGCGGACGGTTTAAGGCTTGATATGACAAAATATATGGAATCGGACCACACTTTGAAACAAATGGCCGCGGAAATTAATTATCATTATCCGGATTGCTTTATCATAGCTGAAGACGGCAGGGGGGGCGTCAGCGTAGATAATGAAAAAGGGATATCCTGGGCAAATAATGACGAAATTCACGATAAAAGAGTCGTAAACCCCCTAAGGCCCGAAGAATACGGGAAAAACGAATCACAAGATGAACATGCAAAAAAAATTGAAAAACTCATAAGGGGCGAAGGCAATCTTTCACGTCTGGGGATGGATTCGGAATGGGATTTTAATTTTTATCATGAACTTGATTCGATTTTATATCAGCCGAATAACGACAGAATAATAAAAGCCGCTCTCAACGGACAGGACGGCGTTAAATATACAATGAGTCATGATGAAATCGGAAACTTTGAAGGAACGAGAAAAATTGCCAAATTAATGGTGCCGAAGCTCAGATTAAACGATGCGATAAATCTTTCCATGGATGATATTGAAAGAGGAAAAGATTATGCGGAATTAAAGGGAATGAACTTTGATCAGGCGCTTCAAATCATAAGATTTCAAAAAGCGCAGTTTGCGGCGGAAACTCTTGCAACACAATTCCAAACGGGAGAATTGGAAGAATACAAACCCAAAGAAAATATGAGCCACGACGAAGCAAAACGCCTCAGAGACAAATTCTGCGCAGAGGTATTGTCGCCGGTTGGTGTTGCATCAAGCTCAAAAATTACATATAACAGAATAAAAAGAGCATTTGAAAAATCATACGAACAGAATAAAATGGCGCTTGCATTCGTATACGGAATCCCCGGACCAAAGATGGTATTTCAGGGCGATGAAAATGCCGATTTAACACCGTTCAGATTTTTCAGAAGGTTTGAATCGGTGCCTTATGAAGAATATCTATACACCGAAAAAGGATATGAGCCTGCAGAAAGTGCACTTGACGAATCAACAATGGGCAGAATAAGCTATTCTGAAGACGGCAAAAAAAGAATGGAGGCGTTCAGAAATCTTACAAAAGATTTAAACGCCCTAAACGAAAATAATTCCGCCCTGACAAGAGGCTACATAGATGAAAGCTCTATAGTAAACCACGGCCTGTCGCAGGTAGTCGGATTAAACGCAAAAGATAACGGCAACAACAATGAAATTTTTACGATTACCAATTTCGGAGAAACAAAATACAGCGAAGGCGAAGATAACGAATATTACATTGAATTCCCGAAAGGACGCTGGGTTGAAGTTTTAAATACCAACGATGAAAAATACGGCGGCAATTCAAAATATTTAAATCAAAATGAAGTCTTCCACGGAGACGGAAGGACAAAGCGCCCGATTAATCTGGGAAGATATTCTACGATTTATTTTAAAAGAATAGGATAAAGGTGTATAAAAAAGCCTTCCCACGGGAAGGCTTTTTAATTATTTTTTATCGGGTTTATTCGTTTCCGTTGTCAGGAAAAGAATTTCCGTGTTTGTTCCCAGTCCCTCTAATAAGACATCTGCCATGGTAAGCGGCTCTTGCGGTTCCTGTTTCTTTTCGGGTTTAGGCAGGCATGAATTAAACGCATTAACCATAACCTGTGCGCTCATTGCGATTAAACCGCCCGCAATTGCAAAATAAGCAAGGGGTCTTGTTGATTTTGCCGCACTTTTAATATTATTTGTTTCAATTCTTTCTTTTGCCGCACCGACTATATCAACACGTTTAACAAGCGAAGTAAAACCTTCTTTAATCGCATCGGAAGCATCTTTAACGGCATCAAGAGCTTTTTTTGGAGAATCGGCAACGGCATCTTTGCTTCTGATAAAAGTATCATACGCATCGTTTGCAACATTTAATTTGCCGGCTTTAAATTCGGTTTCAATATTGCTGATTTCAAAAAGCCTTGCGTCTTTTGCTTTTTTTGCAATTGAAGCTTTTGCTGCCGAATTAAAAAAGCTGTCGTATTCATCTGTTGTAATAGGCGCCATATTACGCACGAGAGCACCTGCCGCAGCGCCCATTGCGCCCGCTTTAAGCACACTTAAAGTATTGGAGGTATTCTCTTGTCCTACGCTGTTTACTTTCATTATAGTTACCTATTTCACACAACATGCCATGTCTAAAAAACGTTTTGTCTTAAAGACATGACCTACGATTTTAATAAATCCGATATACAAACATCAGGTTTTTCTCAAATTTTTAATAGTTTATCATAACAATATTTTTTTGTCAACACTTTATAAAAAATTATTTTTCAAATTCCTGCAATTTTTTATAAAGTTTAATTTCTTCATCCGTCATGGTTTTGGGCATAACAATTTTAACTTTAATGTTTAAATTACCGAAACCTCCTTCTTTTTTCGGCAGCCCCAAACCCTTCATTCTGAGCATAAGCCCCGAGCTTGATTTTGGCGGAATCGTGATATTGAAGTTTCCATGAGGGGTTATAACTTCTTTTTTAGCGCCCAGTGCCGCAGAAGGGGCCGAAATTTCGATTTCTTTCAACAAATCGGTTCCTTCCACCGTATAGTTTGAATCTTTAATTTTAACAACAAGGTATAAATCACCCCTGTTGCCGTATGAATCTTGCCTGCCTTCGCCTTTCAGCCTTATTTTCTGACCTTCTTTGCAAAATTTCGGTATTTTAACATTCAAATGTTTTGAAATTTTTTCAATACCGGAACCCGCACAGTGTGAACAGAAAGTTTTTGAATTGCCGTTGCAATAAGGGCATTTTCTAAAATCGTTTACGGTAATTCCTTTAGTTCCCGCTAAGAATATATCGTTTACGTTTAATTCGATATTTTGCGTTATATCAAGATTTTCCGAAGGCTTTTGCGCATTTTGCTTTTGGGATTGATAGGACGCATTTCTTTGATAACGGCCCGCAAACGGATCGCCTCCCATATCAAAGCCGTTTGTATAAACTCTTGAATATCCGCCGTTTGCCTGTTTTGACATTAAATCGCCGAATATTGCGGAGAAAAAGTCCGAAAAGCCGCCGAAATTTCCGCCGCCCGGATTTGAAGATTTGAAATTTGAAAAATCAAAATCTCCGAAATTCGGAGGCGGGGTAAAGTCGGCTCCGCCCTGCCAGGCAGAACCAAGACTGTCGTATCTTTGGCGTTTTTCTTTATCGCCCAGAACTTCGTATGCTTCGTTTATATCTTTAAATTTTTCTTCCGCCCCTTTTTCTTTATTGACATCGGGGTGAAATTTACGCGCAAGCTTACGGTATGCCGATTTTATTTCGGCTTCCGTTGCATCTTTTTTTACACCTAAAATTTCATAATAATCTTTGTATTTCATACTGTTAATATAATGCAAAACAAACAAAAGTCAGCTAAAATTAATAATTTATTAATGTTTACTTTTTATACCTTTTGCCGTCAACATCATGCACGTTTTCAATCGCAATAAATGCCATGGGGTCGATTGAATTTACGATTTCTTTTGTTTTCTGGATTTCTATTTTTGTAATCACGCAATAAATCATTTTTGATTTCGCGCCCGAATAGCCGCCTTCGGCGTTCAGATACGTAACGCTTTTATCAAGATGTTTCATCAGCTCTTTTCCGATTTCATCATATTTAGCGCTTATTACAAAAACGGATTTTGCTTCATTCAAGCCTTGAAGAACAATATCTATTACTCTGTATGCGATAAAATAAGTCAATGCCGAATACATTGCCTTATCGGGACCGTATACAAAACCTGCAAGGGTAAAAATGAAAATATTAAAAAACATTATGATTTCGCCGACGGAAAAAGGCTGCTTTTTGGCAAGTTTTATCGCAAGAATTTCCGTACCGTCAAGCGAAGCGTTGGATTTTAGTACAATCCCGACCCCCGCACCCAGAACAATTCCCCCAAAAAGCGCCGCAAGGAGGGTGTCATGGGTAAATACATAATTTTGTTCAAGAAAAATTTCGGCAAAAACGGAAAGCATTATAACCCCGTAAAACATTAAAAACACAAACATTTTGCCGAATTTTTGAAATGCCATTATGATAAAGGGCAGATTCAAAACTATTAAAAATACCCCCAGAGGATATTTGGACAAATAGCTCGCCATAATGGAAACGCCGACAACGCCGCCGTCTATTACGTCGTTGGGGATTAATATACATTCAAGCGAAAACGCCGCAATCAAGGTTCCGACGGTAATCCAAAACAATCTTACAAGAGTGAGTTTTATTAATGCTTTGTTCATATTATTTATGGTACGATGAATATATGAAAAAGTTAACTTTTTTAATATTTTTATTATTTTGTTTTATTTTGACGGGCTGCAGCGAACAAAAACAACCGGAAAGCCTTTTGAGCAAAATAAAATCAAGAGATAAAATTATAGTCGGAATTAAGACCGATTCAAAGCCTTTCGGCTTTATAAAAAACGGAGAAATTACGGGTTTTGACGCTGACATAGCATATGCCGTCGCAAGAAAAATATTTTTAACGGATTTTAAGGGGCATGTAGAATTTATTCCCCTAAAGCCTTCAGAGAGAATTTCCGCTCTGAACACGGGTAAAGTCGATGTTGTTATTGCAACTTTAAGTATTAACGACAGAAGAAAAGAAGTTATAGATTTTTCAATTCCTTATTATGTTACGGGGCAGGCTTTAATGGTTCCCAAATATTCAAAAATTAAATCGGTTGCCCAATTAAACGATAAAAGCGTGGCAATTATTTTAGGCACAACGGGAGAAAGAACGATAAGGCTTCTTGCACCGAATGCAAACGCAATCGGCGCAATTTCATATCCCGATGCATTTAATCACCTTAAAGAAGGACATGTTGAAGCCGTTCTTGCGGACGACAGCCTGTTATACGGGCTTGTTACCGACAATAAGGGATACAAAATACTCCCCGCAAGATACACCGAAGAATATTACGCAATCGGCATAAGAAAAGGCGAAGACACTAAATCTTTAAAAAAACTGCTTGATATAACGATAAGAGATATGCAGCAAAACGGCAAACTGAACAGAATTAAAGAAAAATGGATACCCGGTTTTCAATTAATTTAGCCGTATAAAAACTGTATCAAAAGCCCCGTTATATAACCGATTATTACAAGCAGAGACATAATTAAAAATGTGTCTTTTTTGTTTTTGTTGTTTTTTAACAAAACAAGAAGTCCTATCCCTGCTCCCGACATAAGCCCCGACATCATTGCGCCGAAGGTTATCGTTCCCTTAATAAACATAATGACAAGCCCGACGGATATCGCACAATTAGGAATAAGCCCCAGAACCGCAGTTATAAAAGGCGTTATAAATAAGCTTAAAATATATGAACCGTGGCTATCCGTATTATTAAAAATGTTTGTTATATCAGCCGTTTCAATAAGATAATTTAAAATAAGGGTAACGATTAATATGAAAGCAAAAATTCCAAACGTGTGTTTTATGGGGTGAATTAAATAATCTCTTTTTTTATGGTGTACGATATTATGGCTGCAGCAGCCTTCTATATGTTCGTCATTTGTTTCAATACTTTTAATTTCAATATCCGTTTCTTTATTTTTTATTAAACAATCAATTAAATAGCCGACAGGAATTGCAACAATAAGTTTAATTAAAATAAGAGGAATAATGTAGGGAATATATTCTTTATACATCAGCAAAACGGGAATTGCCTCGTCTGATGTGGCAAGAAAAACGGCAATTATGGTTCCTTTTGTGATAAACCCTTCGCAATACAGAGAGCTTGCAACGACGCTGAATCCGCACTGGGGAATTGAAGCCGCAAGGGCGCCTATCAGAGGTCCTTCTTTTTTAGAATATTTTAAAAAGGAGCGTATTTTATCCGCCCAATTATGTTCAAAAAGTTCAATAACAAGAAAAACCAAAAATAAAAAGGGGACCGTATAAAGGCTGTCAATTAGCGCATGAATTGCCCAATGGGGCAGAATATTTAAACTCTCTAAAAATTCTTCAATCATAATTACCTTTTAAACATTGGTATTTTATAATGATTTATTAAAAATTACAAAATTTTTAAAGTTTATGTTGCAATACGGATTAAAAACGTTATTATATTAAACTATGGGCGGCTTTAATCCTATAAATATAATAGTAAATACCGTAAGCTTATTTGCCGTAAGCAAAAATGCCGGCACAAACGCAAAAGCTGCGGGGAACACAAACGTTCAAAACGCTCAAAACAATGCTCAAATACAAAACAGCCAAAATACATTCAATTCGGCAAATTCACAAAGCATATATTCTTCCGCCACGACAAACAGATATTCAAACGAAGTTTTATCAAGCGCAAACCAGCTTTTAATTTCAACGGTTGAAGTCGAACAGAGGGCAAATTATATTAAAGACCTGTTGAATCTGCCAAGGGATTTTGAAGCATTTATTAAGCTCATTCAATCGCAAAACAACCCCAACACACAGATGATGAAGGATTTAAGCCGGCTTTTGCAGAACGGAAAAATTAATTTAAGCGAACTTGCCGTTTTGCTCGGCGACAACTCAAAAGAAGCCGTTCAAAAACTGATGATGACAATTATGACCGTAAGCAAAATGGGTTCAAATAACGTAAGCCAATTAAAAGAGCTGATGGCGATGTTTTCCGGTGCAAGCGGTCAAATAGACAATTCGCAGACACTGAAAAATGTCTTAATGCTTTATTTGCCGTGGCTTCCTTTATCAATCAGAAATGAATTAAATCTTGATTTTGATATTGATATTTTTGATAAAATTCAGGGCGGCGAAGAAGAAAACAATAACGGCGAAGTTATAAGAATAATGGTGCAGACGGCAAATTTCGGCAACATACTCATAACTTTGGAATTAAACGAAAAAGGCGAAGTTGATGTTTATATAAGCGCAAATGAAAATTTCCCCGAAAAAGAAGTTTTGAAGATGTTTAAAAAAGAAAATAAACAATCAAACATAACATCAAACGTTACCGTCGAAAAAAATAAAAACAATGCAAAAAATGATGACAATCAAAAAAATGTTCAAATTACATCTTCAAATTATGTAAGCCCGAAACTTATTCTTGCGGCACATTCTTTAATTAAAATCATTATTGATGTTGACAATTCGGAATTTATCATTAATGAAGAAACCGAAGGCTAGTTTTCATACGTTTGGATGAATTTTAACGGTTTTAATTTAATGTGTTAATTTTTATTCCGTAATGACGATATAGAAGCACCTTTAAGATAAAGGAATTAAAAAATGTTACTTGCAGGTTCGGTTTCAAACACACAAAGCGGAATAAGAAATTCCATACAGGCAATGCATATGCAAATGGAATTAATGGGCATCGGAAACAGAAACGTTCAGGGGTTCGATAAAGTAGGATATCAGAGACAAGATGCCGTTGTTTCATCATTTGCGGAATTGATAGGAATTCATGCGATATCGGAAGCAACCGATGACAGAGTCGGACGTATTGCAAAAACGATGAATCCGATGGATTTAGCCATTGCCCAAAAAGGATATTTCCAGATTTTAAATAAAGACGGTTCGATTGAACTTACAAGGGACGGAAGATTTAAATTAAACGAAAAAGGCGAACTTTTGGGTTTGGAGAACCAGAAAGTTTTAACCCAAGGCGGAAGCCCCATTGTTCTTCCCTTTATGCCCGAAAAAGCGGAAGATATTAAAATTGATAATGACGGAAAATTATTTGTATTTAATACCCAAACAAACAAGCTTGAATATATAGACACAATAGGCGTGGTGTCGGCAGACGGAAAAACGGTTCTTGCACCCGACATCAAACAGGGGTGCCTTGAATATTCAAACGTAAATCTGGCACAGGAATTTTTGGAAATGCTTCCGTACAGAAAAAATTTCGATGCCAACAGACAATTATTCATGCTGCAAAACAGCGCCTTAACAAGCGCCATACAACAGTTAGGAGCTTCATAACATGCCGAGCGGATATAACCTACAGGGAATTATAAGAAGAAATACAATTAATGCTCTGACACAATTTGAGCGTATGGGGTTTTATTCCGAGAATATTTCAAACTGGTCAACAAATGCGTATAAAGCAACAAGGTTTGAAGAAATTCTCGGCGAAAACGGATACGCAAAAGGCGTTGTAAGAACAGATCACGCCCAAGGGAGCATTCAGGTAACAAAAAGACCCTTAGACGTTGCGCTTGACGGCGCAGGGTTTATCCCCGTTACAAGCAAAACGGGTGAGATTTTCTATACAAGAGACGGCTCTTTTTGCCTCGGAAAAGACGGCTACATAATGACGCAAACGGGTGAAATCGTAGGGTCGGGCATTCAAATAGGTGCAGACAGCGTTAAAGTCGAAATAAGAAAAAACGGTGATGTCTATACATATACGGATTTATCCAAAGAACCCGAATACAAAGGCAATATCCCCGTGGTATTATTTCAAAACCCCGAAGGCTTAAAGGAAGTCGGGGGAAATAAATACACAAAAACGGAAATTTCGGGCGATGAGCAATTAATAGTTGATCATTCAAGAATAAAACAATATTCAATCGAAAGGTCAAATGTCGATTTATTTGACCACGTCAATCAGGTTATGAGAGTTAACGCTTCATTATTGGCTTCAACAACTCTTATGGGGGCGGTTGATTCAATGTATGAAAAAGCGATAAATATAAGGGAGTAAAATAAATGAGCTACTTACCGAACAGTCCCATTCAAAAAGCACAGTTAATGCTTGATTTAATCGCAAACAGACAGGAAGCGATATCAGGTAACATTTCAAATATGGATACTCCCAATTACGTAAGAAAAGATATTGAATTTTCCCAATACTTAAATACGATGAACGGGTCTTTGGAAACCAGATTGAGCCAAAAATTAGGACCTTCGGGAGTTATTGAAGCGAAACAGTTAACTTTATCGGTAACGGACGAACTTGCCATTATGCAGCAAAATTCAATGAAATACGGCGTTGCCGCAAAACATTTAACATCAATCATAACGGAGATGAAAACGGCAATAAATGTCGGAAATTAATACTGAAAGGCAATATATATGGGCGTATTAGATACATTTGAAATAGGCAGACAGGGTTTAAACGTACATTCAAAAAGAATACAGGTTGCGGCAAAAAACATCGCAAACCTTGACACGCCCAATTATGTAAGAAAAATTCCCGTATTAAACGCAACCGAAGATATTTCATTTGCAGGGCTCTTAAACACAATGAAAGAAGATGTTTTCGGCATAGGCACGATTCCCTTTATTTCGGGCGGAGTAAGATTTACGGGCCTTGTTGAGGACCCGACACAGGGAGAAAAAATATACCGCCCGGGGCACCCCGATGCCGATGAAGAAGGATACATAAGAATGTCAAACGTAAACCCGATGGTAGATATTGCAGACGCCGTTTTGGCGCAAAGGGCGTATGACGCAAGTTTGGGTGTTATGGCAATTGCAAGAACCATGTCAAACAGGGCGCTTGAAATCGGTCAATAGATTTGAAATAAAAGGGCTTAAATTAAGCCCTTTTTAGTATTTTATTTTTCTGTCATATAATAATGCCGCATTTGAAACAACGAGAATTGAGGCAATATTATGAACAATTGCGCCCGATACGGGATTTAGGATTGCAAGAGCGGACAATGTCAATGAAACAAAATTTATACACATTGAAATTGTTATATTTGTTTTAATTGTTTTGATACATTCAAGCGATAAATTTCTCAAATATACAATTTTTATAAGGTCATCGCCCGTTATGATTATATCGGAGCTTTCAATTGCGATATCCGAGCCGAACGTGCCCATTGAAACTCCCGCATTTGCAACCTTCAGCGCTATTGAATCGTTTACCCCGTCGCCTGTCATGCACACTTTTTTATTTTCTTTTTGTAATTCTTCAATTTTTAGAGCCTTTTCTTTAGGCAGCAACCCGGAATATACGGTTTTAACACCGGATTTTTTTGCAAAATAATCGGCCGTTAGGGAATTATCTCCCGTTAAAAGAAGCGTATCCGCTTTTTCGTTTAATTTCATAAGAGCCTTGATTGAAGAATCTTTTATGGAATCGCTGAGCGCAATCATGCCTTTAGGGACTTTATCGACAACAACAAGAAGCGCCACTTTTCCTTCCAGCCTTTTTGAATTAACCGCTTTTTTAATTTCGGAAGGAATTTCAATATCGTTATCCGTTATGAATTTTTCATTGCCGATTATTATTCTTTTATTATCAAGATTTGCATAAATACCTTTACCCGAAAACATTTTAAAATCTTTTAATTCGTTTAATTTAAAATCTTTTTCAAGCGCATATTGAACAATTGCTTTTCCTATCGGATGTTCGGATTTTTTCTCGGAAGAGGCCGCAAGGTATAAAATTTCATCCGGATTGGAGCCATCGAACGCTTCAATGTCGGAAACGGTCAATTTGCCGTTTGTTATGGTTCCCGTTTTATCAAACGCAAAAACATCACATAAACCTATTGTTTCAAGAGCTTCTCCCGTTTTTATTATTATGCCGTTTTTGGTTGCCTGCCCGATTGCAGCCATAATTGACGTAGGGGTTGCAAGAACAAGAGAACAGGGGCAAAATACAACAAGAATCGTTACCGCTCTTGAGATTTCACCCGTTATAAGATAAACAATAACGGCAAATAAAACGGCGCTCGGGATTAAAATTGCCGCCCACTTATCCACGATTCTTTGTGTCGGCGCTTTTTTATTTTCGGCATCTTTAACGAGTTTTATTAATTTTTGGATTGAAGAATCCTCGTATGATTTTTGAACTTTAACGTCAATTACGCCGAAACAATTTGTTGTGCCCGAATAAACAATATCGCCCGTTGTTTTATCCGCAGGGATTGATTCGCCCGTCATAATTGATTGATTTATTGAGGTTTCACCCGATATTATAACGCCGTCCGCAGGGATATCTTCACCCGCGAGAATTCTTATAACGTCATCTTTTTTAACGTTTTTTGCAGGGATAATTTCTTCATTTACTTCGGTATCATTTATAATGAGTTTTCTTGCGGTTTTGGGCGCAAGATTCAATAATTTGGTAATACCTTTCTTTGCTTTGTTTATGGTTAAATCCTCTAAAATTCCGCCGAGCGCCATAATAAAGGCAACTTCTGCGGCGGCAAAAATTTCGTTTGTAAAAATAGCCGCAATCATTGCAATTGAAATTAAAAGAGAAGCGGTCATTTTCTTATTTTTTATTAAAAGCCGAAAGCCCCAGTAAAATATCGGAATACCCGAAATTACAACCGTAATCCAGGCGAATTCAAAAGGAAAATCAATTTTCAAAAACATTATAACCGCACTTATAATCAAAAATATCATTGATATTACGGTCATTTTAAACGAACTTAAAAAATTACAGACTTTCTCCATTTTATAAATCCTTTTTTAATTTTATATCTGCATTATATCAAACTAAAGACTGAAATTTAAAAAATATAGAGATTAAATTGACTAAATCAAACGTTTGTTTTATGATTTAAATCATGGAAAAGAAAAAAGCCGGAAATATAAAAGAAAATTCAAAAGAAAAGATTTTATACCATGCAACAAAGCTCTTTGCAATGAAAGGGTT
>DVJH01000125.1 GCA_018710795.1 Candidatus Galligastranaerophilus gallistercoris
ACAAGCATAAGGGAAATTTGCAGGGCGGCAGATATAAACTTATGTATGATTTCATATTACTGGGGCGGAAAAAAAGAATTATACAGAGGCATTCTGGACGATTTAATCGAAAAACAAACAGAATATGCAAAAACTTTTGTTGATTTTAACCTTGATATTTTTAAACTTGATAAAAAAGAACAGATAAAACTTTTATATAAATCGCTTGATAAATTTGTCGATTTTTTTTATTCAAAAATTTCAAGCGACCTTATAATTATTCTTTTAAAAGAACAGCAAAAGCAAAACTGCATAATAAATTCTCCGGCTTTTAATTTCTTAAGAAAATTAATCGCGGCCGTATTTGATAAACCAATTGACGACAGAGAGATAATTTTTAAAACGGCTTTTATAATTTCGCAGGTAAATTCCCCGAAAATTTTACCCGCCTTTACTTTAAATTTTTTGGGGCAGAAAGAATTCAAAAGCGATGACATTAAAATAATAAAAAACAATGTAAGGTTTTATGTTGAAAATCTGCTTAAGGAGGCAAAAATTGTTTAAAAAGCTTTTAGCCGCTTTTATTTTGTTTTTTATTTCAAATGCAGCTTTTGCAATTGAAGAAAATACGGATTATTTAAAATTTTTCGGCGACTTTAACGATGAAAATCTTATTATGTATATAAATAAAACATACGAAAATAACCATGAATTAAAAAAAGCGGCTGCAAGCGTCGAACAATACAGGCAAAGGGTTAAAACGTCATTTGGAAAAGAGCTTCCTTCAATCAGCGTCGGGGCAAATTATCTCGGGTTGAAAACGCCCGAAATATACGGAGATGAAATAAAAGAAAATGCTTTTGTTCTTCCTTTTATCGTAAACTATGAAGCGGATTTGTTGCTAAAAAACAGGGATAAAACAAAGGCAATAAAAAAAGAATACGAAGCGGCGCAGTATGAAAAAAATGCGCTTTATATAGCGCTTTTATCGGACAGTGCAACGGTTTACACCAACATCTTGCAATATGACAAATTAATCGAAAATCAAGAAGAAATCCTTAAAAATGAAGAAGAACTTTTCTCTTATGCAAAACAAAAGTTTGAATCGGGGACAACGGGTTTGAGCGAATTAAATAATGCCGAAAAAAATTACAAAAATGAAAAAAATAAACTTGAAAATTTAATAAAGCAAAGAGATAACCTTCTTTTGGAGCTTGCGCTTCTTTTAGGCGACGGAAATTTTGAGATAAACGATTTTAAAAGGGGCGATATTGAAGAATTTGATTACATAAAAAAATTCCCGATTGAGGTTAAATCCGATGTCATATTCAAACGCCCCGATGTTATGGCTGCGGAAGCAAAGCTTGAGGCGGCAAAAATAGACATAAAAGTTGCAAGAAAAGAATTTCTTCCCTCTTTTAATATAACGGGGATATGGACATTTAACACCCTTGCATCGGGAACGTTTTTTTCGTGGGAATCATCGCTTGCGGCACTTTTAGCCGGTGCAACACAGGATATATTTAAAGGCGGGATTAAAAAAGCAAATTTAAAAATGAAAAAAGCAAAATATGAAGAGCTTTTTGAATTTGCAAAAGATATTAAAAATAACAGAGGCGAGGTTTTAATTATTGCTGACGGAAGGCAGACAAATTCGGCTTCTATTGCATCGGGGTATGCTTCTTCAATTGTATCGGGGTATGGAGGAGAATTGTCCAAAAACAAAGGTGCTTCAATTAACATTGAAGTAAGAAACCGGTATAATCCCAATCTTGAATATAAATGGTTTATTTTAACGGTTATTGTTGCAATGCTGTCTCTTGTTACGACATTGATTTTAACTTCTTTATCGATTTCAAGGGAAAGAGAACTCGGGACATTTGACCAGCTTATAGTAAGCCCTTTATCATCGTTTGAAATATTAATCGGAAAATCTATTCCGCCTTTAGTTATTGCAATGATACTGACATTAATTATGACTCTTACGGTTGTTATATTCTTTAAATTGCCTTTTGTGGGCTCTTTAATTTTATTTTTGGTTTCAATATTTATATCGCTGCTTGCAATAACGGGCGTCGGGCTTTTTATATCTTCAGTTTGTAATACCCAGCAGCAGGCAATTATCTCCGTTATGATATTTATGATGCCCGCCGTTTTATTGTCGGGGTTTATTTCACCGATTGAAGATATGCCTTTATTTTTACAATATCTGACATATCTTAATCCGGTTCGGTTTTTTATGGTTTTATCAAAAGGAATAATTTTAAAGGGCATGGGGCTTGATGCGGTAATACAAAATTTAATTCCGCTTATTATTATTGCAACATTGACGCTGACCTTAGCCGCAAGAACTTTTAAAAGAAAGCTCGGCTAGATTTTCTTTTTAAAATATTCAATTGTTTTTATCAGTCCTTCTTCAATATCGACTTTGGGTTTAAAATTAAGTTCTTTTTCGGCTAAAGATATATCGGGCTGCCTTTTAGAGGGGTCATCCGAAGGAAGAGGTTTATATATTATTTTAGAGCTTGAATTTGTCAGCTTTATTATTAATTTTGCAAAATCTAAAATTGTTCTCTCCGAAGGATTGCCAAGGTTAACGGGACCGATGAAACCGTTTTTATTGTTCATCATTTTTATCATGCCGTCGATTAAATCGTCAACATAACAAAATGACCTTGTCTGGGAACCGTCTCCGTAAATTGTTATATCTTCATTTTTTAGCGCCTGAACGATAAAATTGGATACTACCCTGCCGTCGTTTAAATCCATATTGGGACCATAGGTATTAAAAATTCTTACTATTCTTATATCCACCTTATTTTGTCTGTGATAATCCATCATTAAAGTTTCGGCGCATCTTTTGCCTTCGTCATAACAGCTTCTGATACCAATAGGGTTAACATTTCCCCAGTATGATTCAACCTGCGGATGAATAAGAGGATCTCCGTATACTTCGGATGTTGAAGCCTGAAGAATTTTTGCTTTGCATCTTTTTGCAAGCCCGAGCATATTAATCATCCCTAATACCGAAGTTTTAATTGTTTTAATTGCATTGTATTGATAATGAGGAGGGCTGGCAGGACATGCCAGATTGTATATTTCGTCAACTTCAATAAAATATTCTTTGGTAATATCATGTCTTACAAGTTCAAAACGGTTGTTATCAAGAAGATGTCTTATATTATCTTTTGAACCCGTAAAAAAGTTATCAAGACATATTACATCATTACCTTCATTTAATAATCTCTCACAAAGATGACTTCCGATAAACCCTGCACCGCCGGTTATTAATATACGTTTCATTTAATTAAACCTTTATTTTGTTTTTAAATTAAGAATACTATAAAACGCAAAAAATGTCTAAAAATATATTTATTAAACGGTAAATTTGCATTAATAAAGATACATTTCCGAGTAAAAAGCATATACATGGAGTTTCAGGGCTTAGAGGGGCAGATACTAAAAAATTAACGGGTACTATTGACAGGCATGGGTAGTTAATTATATAATTAGTACTAATATAATAAGAAAGGTAAAGGCAATATGTATATTGAACCGAAAGAGTACCTTAAAGAAATAAAAAATCAAATAAAGCGGCTTAAAAAAGAGCTCTCGGAACTTGAAGCGGTGCAAAGCGCAATGATAAAGGCGGGTATTACGGAAGATGAAACGCCCGTATCGGATGCCCCGAAAAAAAAGGAAGCAGTTAAAACCCAAAAAAATAAAGAGCTTACCCACGCACAAAAAATTTCCGAATCACAAAAAATAAGGCACAGAAAAAGACGCGATGCAAAAATTCCTATAATAACGGAATATATAAAAGCAAACGGAGCAACTTCCACATCAAAGTTATCGGCAAAACTTAAAATTACAACGGATGCGCTGAAACTGATTTTTGCGGAAAACCCCGACAAATTCAAGAAAAATCAGCGCCGATTATGGGAATTAAAAAATTAAAAACAGGCGCAAATAAACGCCTGTATTATAGCTAAAGCGGTGCAAGGTCTCCAAAACCTTGCATGATACCGCAAATTTTTCGGAGAG
>DVJH01000126.1 GCA_018710795.1 Candidatus Galligastranaerophilus gallistercoris
ATGTCTTTCGTGTTGAGCATAAGCCAGACGGAGTTTAAGTATCTGTTTGGATGAAGGTCAATTGAATGATATGAAACGAACATTCCGCCCATAACGCCTAAAAATTCGGCAAGAATAACGACAAAAAGGCAGCTTATTGCGCCCGCTATAATTCTCGGGGCAAAATAATAGCCGACGGGGTCAACCCCTAAAACCTTCATGGCGCTGACCTGAGAAGTTACTTTCATATTGGCAATTTGTGCGGTTATTGCGGTTCCCGCTCTTGCACCCATTGCAAGCGCCGCAAAACCGGGGGCAATTTCTCTTATGAGGGCAATTCCCAAAAACCCGCCTATATAATCGTCGGCACCCGATAATAAAAATTGTTTTGAAACCTGCAGGGCGATTACGCTTGAAGCTATCATAACAATAAGCATGCAAATGCCCAATGAATCAAACCCTATTATGGCAGCCTGAGAAATCACGCTTTTAAAAGTTACGTTTCCCCTGAATGTATATTTCACGGCACATATAAAATTTTGAACACATTTACCCAAAAAAGAAATCATGCCATTAATTCTACAATTAAAAACCGTTGATTTCAAATTTTAAAAATGTTTGTTTAATCAAAAGCAAAATAAGTTAAAAAATGCTGGATTTTTGATAAATTTTTATTTAAGATTCTTTTATGCTTTCATCTATATTAAATTTTATTTTATTTTTAGCATTTATATACCTTTTTTTATACGGTATTTATCTTTTGACGGTTAATTTGAAAGCGCTTCTGTCAAAAAAGAAATTTTTAAACGGCGAATATACTCTTCAGGATTCCGAAGAATTTAAAAGAAATAAATTGTGCGTCGTTATATGGGCAAATTCCAAATCAAAAAAACTTGAAACTCTTCTGAAGGCGCTAAACGAACAAACGTACGGAAAGGAAAATTATTCCGTACATGTGGTTTATGCAAAAGATTCAAATTCTCTTTTATATACACCCGATTGCATGTCGGGCGCACAGATACATTGCATTGAAAACCCTGAATTTTTCAAGAAAAACAAAGCTTTGAATACATTCTTATCAAAATTGATTGCGGATTCAAAATTTGATGCATACGTATTTTTGGGCGCGGACAGGTTTGTTAATCAATATTATCTTGAAAATGTGAATTATTCGCTTAACACCTGCAATTCAAAGGTTATAACGGGTAAAACCACGGTTGTTCCCGAGTTTAAAAACCATATGCTGAGAGCAAAAATAATTGAAGCAAGGCAGGAATTTAAAAACAATACCGTTAATATCGCAAGAAGGATGTTCGGGCTTTCAAGCGTCATTGATTCCGATAATTGTGTTATAGACTCGGACATTTTGGAAAAAACCGGCAGAGTTTGTTTTGAAACAAGGGAAGATGAGCTTAAATATTCTTTATTTTTGGCTTCAAACGGAATTACCCCCGTGTATTCGCCTTTTATGGAAACAATAGCCGAAGCTCAGGATTTTGACCCGACAAGTGCGGGTGCGGGGGTGAGATATTCGCTGTTTAAGTATTATTTAAAACTTTTATATAAAAAGCCATGGTCTTTTATTGAGTTTGTTTTATCTTTGATGCAGCCAAACGTTGCCGTTATACTTCTTTTGTTTCTTATAATATTTTATGCTTCGTTTAATTTTATAAGTTCGATAGAACATACTTATATATGTCATCTTGTTGTTTTTTATCTTATTGTATGGCTGTTGGGCGCAATTGCCGCAGGGCTCGGGTTTAAAAAAACATTACTTTTTATGATTTATCCTTTTTATTCTTTTATGTTTAATTTTAAAAAAATGACAAGGGATGTTGCAAGAAGAGCAATACAAAAATCAATATCTGAAGAAAAGAATATTAAATCGGCAACAATGGACGCCATTGTAACCGACGGCAGCAAAGAAGTTATGTGTAAAATGGATTTGATATCCGAAGACGGCATGAGAAGAGTTATTTTAAGATTCAGAAAAAAACGGGTTATATCCGACGAATCAATCAGAATGTATGATGCCGTTCAAAATATTTCAAAAAGAGTCAATACTCACGGCTACACTTTAAAAATATGCCAGAATTGCGCACATTTTAAAATTACTCCCGACGGCACGGTGGATTTATTAAAAGGTATATGCAAGGTAAATACCACGCCGGATACCCCCGATGATACCTTTGAAACATTGATTTGGAACACCTGCAACTGTTTTGTCCCCCACAATGAAACAAACATACCCGATATATTGAATAAATAAAAATAAAAATTAATAGCCATGTTTATTTTTCTATATTAAAATAAGTTTTGATATGGCAAGAAGCAGAATAAAAAGAGTAACAGTGAGGAGAAGAAAGAAGCAGCCCGGGTGCCTTTCATATATTTTGGTATCCATGATATCGGCATATCTTGCCGTTATCCTTGCTTTTAATCTTTATCTTGCAAGTTTGCAGCCGATAAGCAATTTTAAAGACATTAAACCGAACCCCGTTACAACAATTTATTCTTCCGACGGCGAGAATATTAAAACATTTACCGCATATAAATTTGAAAAAGTTTCAATTGATGATATCCCTGATAATTTAAAAAATGCGGTTATCGCAACGGAAGATAAAAACTTTTATAAGCACAGAGGTTTTGATACGCTGGGGCTTGTCCGTTCGGCAATCACAAACATAAAAGCGGGTTCCCTGAAACAGGGCGCCAGCACCATTACACAGCAATTGGCAAGAATTTTATTCTTGTCAAACGAGAGAACGTTTGACAGAAAAATAAAAGAGTTAATTATAGCTCACAGAATAGAAAAAACGATTTCAAAAGATGAAATTCTTGAAATGTATATGAATTCGGTTTATCTCGGTGCGGGAACGTACGGAGTATTGTCCGCTTCAAAAACATATTTTGATAAAGAGCTTGATGAATTGACGCTTGCCGAAGCCGCATTAATTGCGGGATTGCCGCAGGCGCCTAGCGTTTATTCGCCCTTTACAAACCCGGATGCCGCAATAAACAGGCGCAATCAGGTTTTAAAAAGAATGTTAAAAACAGGATATATTGATAAAAAACAATATAATGCCGCATTAAACGAACCGTTAAAATTAAACGATAAACCGAGGATTTATTCTTTTAACAAAGCGCCGTATTTTATAGATTTTGTTTTAAGAGAATTAACCGATATCGGTTTTGATGAAACCGAAATTTCTCAGGGCGGTTTAAAAATTTATACGACTTTAAATTATAAAGACCAGCTTGCAGCGGATGAGGCCATTACAAACGGATTAAAAAATGCGGGGCTTCGTGCGGACAAGACACAGATGGCATTGTTTGCTTTCAGCCCGACGACTGGAAAAATTCTTGCGTATGTGGGCGGGAAAAACTATGAAAAAAGCCAGTATGACAGAATAGTTAATGCAATAAGACCCCCGGGGTCTTCATTTAAGCCTTTTGTATATACGGCAGCGCTGCAGCAGGGCTTCAGCGTAAATGACATAGTTGATGATAAACCCGTTAATTTTAATCAGTGGGCGCCTAGGAACTACGGCGGCAAATTCAGGGGTAAAATCCCCTTG
>DVJH01000127.1 GCA_018710795.1 Candidatus Galligastranaerophilus gallistercoris
GGTTAAAATTGCGTTATTTATATCTATATATATTCTGTCGGGTTGTTTTAAATATCCTTTTGTAAATGTAATATTTTCATTAACGATACCCGTTGTTTGAAGAAAAATAATATTATCCGCATTATCAAAAACAATATTATTTATTTTAACGGCGTCAGATGTTTTTTTCGGAACCGAAGCGTCCGTTTCCGTTACTTTGCCGCTCAATGCTCCGCCTGAGGGTATAATGATTGCGGGCTGCTCATCGGCAAATGTTTCGGATAATACGGAAAAAAATATTAATACAAGAAAAATAATTTTAATCGTAAAATTTTTCATAATTACTAATATAACCGTTTTTTTGGCATTCGGCACTTTATTTAAATTTGTTAATAATAAGGTTAAAAAAGTTCATTAAGTTTTTTGAAATCGAATTTATCTTTTTGTTTCAAGGGGCATGCTCAATTGTAAAATTTTTCAAACATTATTTTACTTGAAGGTCATGCAAAATTGATGTTTACTTACTATAACAAATGAGAAAGGAGTGATGGCGCATATTTATCCTGTTGGAGGGATTAACAAGTATTAGGATGAGAAAAAGACTATTTAACAAATGAAAAAAGATTTTAAAGAAAGACTATTGGACTTGTAGAGGAAAAAACACTGCGTTTTTGTTTATTAATCAAAAAGGCAGTGTTTTATTTTTGCAACTCTTTTTTATTTTTTTGATAAAATAATGAAAAAGATTTGTGGAGGAATTTCAATTTTACGATGAAAAATAAGATTATATTATTCTGGGTTATTGTTTTTATTACCATTGCAAGCATTGCCGTTATTCATTTTAAGCCTATTTCGCTCGGGCTTGATTTGGTCGGCGGTTCTAGACTTGTATTGGAAGCGCAGCCTTCAAGCGACGTTAAAAAGATAACCCCCGAGGTCATGGACAGCCTTCAGTTTGCAATCGAAAACAGAGTAAATGCCCTCGGTGTCGGCGAAACGGTTGTTCAAAAAGTCGGCGATAAAAGATTAATGGTTGAAATTCCCAATATCACGGATACCAAAAAAGCAAAAGAATTTTTAGGCGAAACGGCGCAATTGGAATTTAAAGAACCCGGCGAAATAACAGCCGACGGATATCAGGATTGGCTTCCCACGGGATTAACCGGAAAGGATTTAAAGAAAGCCTCCGTTTCAACTTCAACAACGGGCGAATGGATAGTGTCTTTGGAATTTAACGCCGAAGGAGCGCAAAAGTTTGCCGATCTTACAAGAAGACTTGTAGGAAAACAAATGGCAATTTTCTTTAACGATAAATTCCAGTCCGCTCCGAGAATAAACGAAGAAATCGTAGGCGGCAGAGCCCAGATTTCGGGCGGTGCCGACGGCGGCTTTGAATATGAAGAAGTTAAAAATATGGTAGACCTCTTAAATGCAGGCGCACTTCCCGTCGGCGCCGAGATTATCGAAGAAAATTCGGTAGGCCCGTCATTAGGCGCAGACAGTATTCAAAAATCGGAATTTGCGGGGCTTATCGGTATTTCTCTGGTTATGCTCTTTATGATAATTTATTATAGAGCCCCCGGCGTTATTGCAAGTATAGCTTTATGCATATATTCGGTTATCGTTTTTGCGATATTTAAACTCATACCGGTTACATTGACGCTTGCTGGCATTGCGGGTTTCATTTTGAGTATCGGTATGGCGGTTGATGCCAATATTTTGATATTTGAGCGTACAAAAGAAGAATTGAAAACGGGAAGAAGCCTTTTTACCGCAATAAATTCAGGTTTTGACAGAGCTTTTACGAGTATTTTTGATTCAAATATGTCAACCATAATTACCTGTGCAATTCTTTATCTTTTAGGAACGGGTACCGTTAAAGGCTTTGCTTTAACTCTTGCAATCGGTGTTCTTGTCAGTATGTTTTCCGCAATTACCGTTACAAAGAACCTTATGCATATAGTATTCGGTACGGGCGAACTTAAACACCCGGGGTTATTCGGGCTTAAAGCGTCAGACATTAACAAGTCATACGTTGCAACCGAAACGAAAAAAGAAAAAGCTAAATTCGGCGTATTAAATTAAAAAGTTTTTAATAGGAGAAATAATAAAAATGGCAAATCCCGATTTAATGAAACATAAAAATATAATTGATGTTGTTAAATACAGACCCTTATGGCTTTTTATAAGCGCCGTATTATTGATACCCTGTATTATTGCGATTGCTTATCTTATGTGGACACAGCCGAACCACGCACCCGTTAAGCTCGGCATTGATTATACCGGCGGCACGATTCTTCAGTATTCAACGGCAAATGACGTAAGCATTGATGATATTGAAAGTATAAGAGAGCAGTTAATTGATGCGGGTTTTCAAACGCCCGTAGCGCAGCTTATCAAAAATCAAAATGCGGCGGTTTCTTCCGATGAAAATAATGAAGCTCCGAAAAATATTATTTCGATTAAAACTTCTTTTTTGGGTGATACAAAAGGAGAACAGATTGATAATGCAACCAATGTCGTTTCAAGCGTTGTGAATGATGCGGAGCTTGTGCAGACAAATTCAATCGGACCTTCATTAGGGTTTGAACTTTTAAAAAATTCTCTTGTTGCTTTATGCCTTGCTTTTTTGGCAATTGTTATCTATATATCTTTCAGGTTCCAATCGGATTATGCATTGATTACTTTTTTAACACTGTTGCATGACGCAATTTTTGTAATCGGATTTTTTGCGATAATGGGAATATTTTTTGATCTTCACATTGACAGCCTTTTTATAACCGCTGTTTTAACCGTAATCGGCTTTTCCGTGCATGATACCATTGTTGTGTTTGACAGAATAAGAGAAAATAACAGATTTCTTGCAAAAAAATATACATCCGACGAAATTGTTAACGCTTCGGTTAACCAGACACTGGCAAGAAGTTTGAACACTTCTCTTACAACGTTAATTACCCTTCTTGCTTTATATTTCTTTGGCGGCGCCACAACGAAAGATTTCGTTCTTGCAATGATTTTGGGTATTATTGTCGGAACTTATTCAAGCATATTCTTTGCAAGCGTTCTTCTTGCCTGGGATAAAGAACACGTTAAAGCTAAGGCATAAATGAAAACACAAAAACAAAAAAAATATGATAATCTTGCGCAGTTTGTTTTTTACACCCGCGAAAATCTGGGGCTTTCAGTGAGCGGATTAAGCAAAAAAGCAAACCTTGATGAAAATATAATTACAAACATAGAATCGGGGCTGGAATTATTTTTGCCTTCAACCGTAAGACAAAAACTCGCAAAAGGATTGAGAGTTTCTCTTGATGAAATTAAATTATATGAAAAAACGGAAGAATATAATTTGGTTTCAAATAATACTCTTGAAGATTTAAAAAGAGAAATTTTGGATAATATGAACAATAAAGCCTATGTCGCTTTTTGCCCCGTGTGCGGCTCTAAACTTGAAACAAGGATTGCCAGATTATATGACCTTGAAGATAATTTAATACTTCACCCTAAAGCAAGATGTACAAAATGTCCTTTTATATTGCATTCATAAAATAAAAAGCCTTATGAATTTCATAAGGCTTTTTATTTATTGTGTTTAAAAATTATTTTATTATTCCGAACCCGAGCAAAAATGTTGTTAAAATAAAAATTCCGCCCGTGATATAGGTAACTTTATTTAAGCCTTTTTCTGCGGTTTTTTGCGAAGCAAACAACTGGCTGGCCGAGCCCATCATTCCTCCCATACCGTCACCCTTGGGTGAGTGCAGAAGTACAAGCAAAATTAAAAATAACCCTGATAAAATTTGTATAATGTAGAAAAATTGTACCATATCTTCTCCTTAATATAGAGTTTTTTTAACATAAAAAACTTTTAAAATCAATTAAGGCTTAAATAATAATCTTTTAAAAGTTTGCAGTCTTCTTCTATATTGGGGCTTTCGCAAACAATTGCCCCTTTAATATTAAATGTTCTGAATGCTTTAATTAAATCCTTATAGTTAAAATCGCTGTTTTTAAGGTTTAAATGCTGCTTTTCGCCTTTATTTGTATATTCAATTCCCGCAATATGGGCGTGGAAATTATTGAGTGCAACATCCCCCAAACCATTCCCTATTTTTTCAAAAATTTTGCAAAATTCATCATACGTATTATATGCGCCGATTTCTCTTGCATGGATATGCGAAAAATCAACACAAGGTAAAACTCTTTCAAACTCTTTTGAAAGTTCTATAATTTCATCAATATCGCCCCACTGAGTTTTTTTGCCCGTTGTTTCGGGACGTATCCAAATTTTTGAATTTTCTTTATTAAGGGCTTCAAAAATTTTATTATGCCCTTCAATCACTTTTCTGAATACTTCTTTCGGGTCTTTTTCCATATAATAAGCGGCATGATAGGTTATTGAATATCCCCCGAGGCTCTCTGCCGTCAATGCCGTTTCAATTATTCTTTGTATACTCGATGTTATTTTATCTTCTTCTTTTGAGTTCAGGTTGACGTAAAAAGGTGCATGTGCCGTTATTATAAAATTTTTATCCCGCTCCCTAACACTTTTTTTTGAAACATCGGAAATTCTGACTCCTCTTACAAATTCAAGTTCAAGTCCGTCTAAATTCATATTATTCAAAACTTCAAACCCGCTTTTATAATCTTTGGCGGAAAGCGGAATTCCCGCAGTTAAAAAATTTAATTTATCCATAAATTCATTTCCTTAACATTTTTTAATTATTTTACTAAAAAAGATAAAGTTTAAAAACTCCTTTGCCGATAAAAATCCTAAAGGAAGGCAAAATTTCGGTTTATTAAAATGGATTTCGGAAAAATTAACCCTGAATTCGGGTTTAGTGCAAATTATAATGTTAAAAAAAATATTTCTGAAACTTCCAAAGAAAATAAGGAAGTTGAAGGCTCTTATTCGCCTTTGCCGAACAATCCGAAATACTGGCAAAATAGTACAAATCTTTCTTTTAAAGGGAAAGATAATGATACGGTATTTAATGAAGCATTAATTGCGGAAGCTTCAAAGCCGCTTGTTGAAAGCAGCCTGCTTACCGAAAAAGAAATCAATTTATTTACCGGTATTTTAGATATGCCTTATTTTATAAAAGATAAAGATAAAGAACTGAAAAGCGCCGTTTTGATTTTAAGAAAATTAAAAGATAATCCTGAAAAAATTCCTTATTTTAAAAATATTATAAACCCCAAAATCTCTGACGGTGCAATTTTGCCTTCTTGTATACTGGAATTATTATCCGAAGATCTAAAAGCCGCTTCCAATAAAAACGACATTCTTGATTTTTTCATTAATTCCCCTTCACAAACAAGTGTTGCGCCGATAAGAAGCTCTGAAGAATTGGTTGAACTTTTTTCAATGCTTGATGAAAAATCGCTTGAAGAATTGAAACAATTTTCAAAAGAAACAAATGAAGGCGGCGCTTATTTGTATTATAAAATGAAAGAATTTATAAACCCCGAAACAAAACTTTTTGATAAAACCCTTTGTGATTTTGCTTTTGAACTTCAGGATAAAGACCCGAGGGTATTTGGCAGCCGCTATGATTTAACGAAAGCTTCGGCTCTTGCAAGAGAATGCGTTGATATGCAAACCGGTAAATTAAGCCCGATTGCGCTTGAATTTATAAGACAATATTGTTTTAATGAACCACAAAAAGACACGATTTCATCAAAAATAAAAAACGTTTTCGATTTTAAAAAAAGAAAAATGTCGAAGTTCGGTGCGGGATTTTATGAATCGTTTATGTTTAATAATCTTGCAATTTATTCAATGCAGCTTTTAAAAGATAATAACGGAGCATTCAATGAAAAAAATGCGGCATTTTTATCAAAAGTCGTTGAGCTTCCTCTAAATATAAACGGCTTTTCATACGTTGATACAATACAATCGCTAAAGAATGAAAACGGTATTATAGATGATAAAAAAGCTGAAATCTTTTTTGATTTGTATGACCCTGCATACAGATATACTGCCGTTTCTCCTTTTTCAAAAAATAAAACAAACGAAATGCTTATTGAAAAAATAATAAAAGCGTATGATTCATATCCTCCCGATAAAAAAGACGAAATGTTAAGTAAATGCAAAAAATTATTTAAGAAAAACCGGCGTTTAGGAATTGCGCTTTTTCCGCAATTATCTTCTTTATGTTTTGATAAAGACGGTAATTTGATTAATGAAAATTATAATACCGTAAAAACCCTCATATCCGCAAAATGCACCGATATGCTGATGAACGGTACGATAATCGGTCTTTTAAAATCTTATTGCGGAGATTTTGAATTCAATATAAACGATTTGGATTTTACAACCAAAGTTCAATTAATGAGCGATGTCAATAAAATAATATCAAACTTAAATAAAAAAACCGATAAAAACCTGATTTCAAAATTAACGGACACCATATCTTTAATTGATAAAAATTTAAACGGTGAAGATATATCTTTAGATGTTTCAAAAGAAAACAGGGACAAATTTATTACCGGTATTTTAAGTTCAAATAAAAAACTTGATAACGGCCTGACCGAATTTGAAAACGTAATGATATCATCAATCCCTAAATTAAAAGAAATGAAAGAGGGGCTTCCTTTAACTTATACAAAACAACAATTTTTATCAGACCTTTCTTTATTTTGCCTTAACGATGATAAATTAAAAGAAATCTCGGAACTTCTGGAGGTTGATTTTGATTTTGAAAAAAATAAAGAAATGATAAAACTTAAGGGCTATAACGGAATTATAAGGCTCGACAAACTAAACAGAGACGATGAATTCCAAAACGCCCTGTATCAAATCTGTCATAAATTCCTCTATGAAAACGAAATAAATTCCGGAAACAAAGAACTCGATAAATTCTTAAATACAATAATAAAAGCTTCCCCCGAATTCATAAACACAATAGGAAAACCGCAGCACGGAACACATAAATACACCCTTGATATACATCAATTATTAGTACTTGC
>DVJH01000012.1 GCA_018710795.1 Candidatus Galligastranaerophilus gallistercoris
CGTTGATATAATTTTATTAAACGTAATGGGCGAGCTTTCAAAATTATATGCCGTTTCGGACGTTGCATTTATTGGCGGAAGCTTTAATAATACGGGCGGACATAACCCCTTGGAGGCAATAATTTTCAATAAACCCGTGGTCTCAGGACCTTCAATTAAAAATTTCAGAGATATTTACGCAATTTTAAGTTCAAATTCATCGGGGCGCGTGGTTAAAAATAAAGAAGAATTTTTTGAATATTTATATAAATTATTTTCAGATGAAAACTTCTATAATAAGGCCTCAAAAGATTGCGAAACCATATTTAACAATCAACAGGGCGCGCTTGATTTTGTAATTGATAAATTAAAAGCCTGTTTATAAAACGGGCTTTTAATTTGTATTTATTTTTTAATAAATTGCTTAAACATATCAAGTTTTGAATCGTTTTTAATATTATTTAAAACATCCTGATTGGAAGTTAAAAGAGCAAGCTTTGTTTTTTCTTTTTTTTCGTTTTGAAATTTAACGGCTTTGTACACACCGTATGCACCGAGCGCAATCAGGGTTCCGATTATCGCAAAATTTCTGCCCCCGATTTTATTAAGTATCAATGCTCTGTCCAAATCGCTCGCATACCCGTCAAAATCGGATAATTTTCTTTTTACCGGAGGTCTCAGACTTCTGATTGATTGTTCATATGCGTCGTTTGCGGTTTGCTCTATTTTTTCTATAAAGGATTCTCCTTTTTTAACTTTATCAAGCGCATAATCAATAACCTCTTGAACGGCGGAATCATAATGAGCTTTTGTTACTTTTGCGCCTGCAACTTCAAGCTCGTCCGTTGCAATTTTGCGCGCCCTTTTTATTAATTCTTCTTCGCTGATATCGGGGTTTTGACGCAAAGCCGAGACGGCGGAACGTGCGGAAATTTTTGCTTTATCAAAAACATAAGGAAAACTTCTTGTATCTTTTGCATCGTCATGGAAAAATACCGACAAAATATTAAAATTGTGGGGAACTCTGTCTATGGTATACGTCAGCGCAAAATCGGTGTTTGAAAAGGCGTCGACATACATTTTAAGCTGGTCTTTGAGGTATCTTTGAATATCTTTATCATCATACGTTTCGACACCTTCCGATATAACACGTATTAAATCCGTGTATGCCGAATGCAGATTATCACGGGTGCATTCACCCGAAGAAAACGCATAGGTCATTGCATTAAGTTGCATTTTTACGGCATCGAGTTTGGCAAAATAATCTTCCGCTTTTGATGATGTCATAAGCTTTGAGAGGAATTCTTCATATTCAACGGCGTCTTTCAGACGTTTTGAAGCGGCTTTTGCATCTTTAATATTTAAAGTGCCTTCTGTATTATCAAGTATTCCCGATAATGATTTTAAAAATTCCTTCATTGAGGGATGATAAACTTCGCCTTTGTATTTTCTGTATTCTTTTATGAGGGAAATGACGCCGTCTTCTCTCATATCATGGTCCATAATTTTTCTATACAGCGTTTTTGATTCAAAATTGGGTAAATTTGAAGGAGCTGAAATATGGGGGTTATCGGGCATGTTTTGAATATGAACCAAATCAAAAAGCCCGCAGGGTTTCTTTCTTTCATGTGTAAAAGAAAGCGCAAATTTTTCTTTCGGACTGAGGTTTTGCTGAATATGCGGAATTGCTTCAAGCCCGTTTTTTCTCATTTCTTTCATATAGAAAGTATAAGGTTTGCATTCGCTGTGTGAAATTCTTCCCGCTTCATCAAGGAATGTGTATGTATCAAAATCAACAAGCCTTGCATAATTTCCTTTTGAATCGGTAATTATATTTGAAGGCTGAATATCTCTGTTTACTATTCCGTTTTTATCAAGAAGGGTAAGTTTATCAAGAAAAGTTCTTATATCAGACATTTTAACGGGTCTGTCGTTGTTTGCATGCATTCCTTCTATATATTCTTCAAAAAGATAACATCTTTTTGTATCATCAATAAAGCGTACGGGTTTCGGGGCAATATCGGTTTTTATATCTTCGGGCGCATTGTTAATAATATCAAGTATGTAATATTCTTTAATCGGAACGGCATACTTATCTCCGCCCGGGGATTTTATCATATAAGGTTTAAATTCATAAACGCCCTGAAATTTGCCCAACGGAAGAGCATTATCGTATTCATCTATTTTTTTTAAATATTGTTCAATCAGAGAATCTCTTATGCCGCGGACTTTTGTTTGCGCTTCTTTTTCTTTTGAAGCGGTAAAAGAAACAAAGTTTCGGGGCTGATTATTTGGGCCGCCGCTATACGGACTGATACCATAAGATGTTATATTTGTCGGATTTATGCGCATTTATCACCTTAACAAGCAAGAAATTTTGAATATACAAAACATATAAATGATTTTTTTTGACAAATTGAAATAAAGAAAAAATTTTTATTTACAAACGTTATAAGAACAAATAAAATAAATTAATCAAATTTGAGGATATTTTTATGAGAATAAATGCCGTTAACAGTTTTAATAATCCGTATGCAGCCGGAACAAAAAAGACAAAAAACAACCCCGTAGCGTTTGAAGGGCACAGCTGCAAAACTTTTGTGGTTAAAAATAACGAACAACTAAGCGATGAAGAAGCTTTTAAAGACGGCGTCTTTTTCCCGGGTTCATATAACGTAATTAAAGGAAACGTTCCCCCGAAAAGAAAAGAGAACAGCTATGAACCCGATATTATTCTTGAAGGAGAAGTGTATTATGCGGATAACCATGAACCGGTTTGGGATTGGGCAAAAGATAACCATAGCGTGGTTGTACTTCAGGCAAAATACATAAGACAGCCCGTTACAAAAGAAAATATAGACAAGGTGTGCTATGACAGGCATATAAGCGAATTAAGACCGAAAGCGGCAGCAGCCAAACAAGAGTTAAAATATCAGCAGGAATTAAAAGAAAAAGCGCTTGAAAAGCTTCAGTCCGCAAAAACAAAAGAAGATAAGCTGGAAGCAAGACAGGAATACGATTTAAGGGACAAAAAATGTTCCGATATGCAGTTTATATTAGACAGGGTCAATTACCATATAAGAGATTTTCTGGAATTGTGCAAAAAGTATAATTTAAACCCTGACGGCACAAGAAAAAAATAAATGAAAAGGTGAAGGGCAGATTGATAAAATCTGCCCGTAACCGTTAAAATGCGACGTAGGATAATTGAGTCAATTTGCCGACAACGAATGTGAAAGGCAAATTTGACGAAATACCCACAGGAGCAAAAAATAATCACAGAGTGAAGGCAAAAGCGTTGAGCTTTTGCCGCAACTGTTGTTAACCGCCGTTGTGCCGAAGGCACGAAGCAATTTTAATTGCACAGGCGGAAAAAATAAATACAAAGGTGAAGGGCAGATTGATAAAATCTGCCCGCAACCGTTAAAATGCGGCTTTTTAAACCGCATTTGACAAAATAATTTTATCCGCCCGAAGGATTAAAATTCCTTTACAATAAACCTATATTATACAATCAGATGATATAATTAACACATTGGAATTTTAAGGTAGTTTTATTTTTGGGAGTGTTATGAAAAGAGGCAAATTCAAAAAAAGGAGTTTTTTAACCCTCGGTGCCGTTATGGCAATTTTTGCGTCGGCAAATTATTGCCCCGCACTGGCAGCGAACCATAACTTAAATGCGTTCAGTCAGCTGCAAAGTGCTCTTGAGAGCGGGGGTTATTATGATAACGGTTTGATAGAAGTAAATAGCGGCGACAGACTTATAACGTCAGGTACCTTGTATTTTGGTGATAACGGTATTGATGTCAGCCAAACGGGTTTGACCGTCGTTAGAGAGGATCTTAACAGATACGAAGGTTACGGCACGGGGTTTAACGTTTTAAACGGAGTCGAATTAACTTTAAATAACGTTGTAATGAGCACGTTTCAAACCGCAGTTAATATAAATAACGGCGCAACCGTTAATTTTATCGGAGGCTCATATACTTCATCCGTTGTAAATTCGGGTGCGTCAAATATTCAAGGCGGAACTTTCAGGAATTATTTTCAAACGGAGAACACTTCCGCATCTATGACAACAAACGGCAATGTTACATTAAACGGAAATATAACAAGCGGAAGCTTTACATCAAACGGCACTCTTAATTTTACGGGCGGTGAGATTGCAGCAGCCGTTAATACAGAGATAAATGATGATACAACAATATCAAACGGCACTCTTACGCTTGATAGCTCCGATACCTGGAGTACAAATGCCGATATTACGTTAAATAGCGGCACTCTTAATTTAGACGGCGTAACTCAGGGCGGCACGTTAAATGCAACGGGCGGAAACCTTAACTTAAACGGAACCGATTTAACGATTTCAACAGGTTCTCAAATTGCAGGCGCCGTTAATACTCAATTAAATAATGGCTCCCTAACCGTTGACGGCACGGGTTCCGTTACCTTAAATCAGGGTGATGTCTGGAATGTTGAAACAACTTTAACAAACGGCTCTTTAACCCTTGATAACATAACTCAAGGAGCAAACGCTTCCTTAAATGTGACAGGGGGGGGTCTTGTTGTTAATTCGGATCTTAATATGGCTGAGGGTTCGATGATTGCAGATGTTGTTAATGCCAATGTTTCGGGGGATTTAACCGTTTCTGGCGGAGATGTTGTATTTAACAACGGCGACACCTGGAACTCAGATACTACTCTTACAAACGGTTCTTTAGCCCTTGATGATATGACAAGAGGAAATAATGCCTCGCTTACGGCAAACAGCGGCAATTTGACTCTTGGTGATATAACCCTGATTCAAGGT
>DVJH01000128.1 GCA_018710795.1 Candidatus Galligastranaerophilus gallistercoris
AGGTAAATTTTGAAATTTTTTCGTACAAATTTAAAAACCAGATTACTTTCGGTTTTGAGATATTAATTTCATACATTGAAATCAAGATCTTATTCAGCTGCGGCACAAGTCTTAAAACAATAAGGGCGATAACCGCCATTGAAGAAATTATTGCCGCCTTTGAAGAATCCTTGAAAACAATAACCGATGTTATCATAATTAAAAATGCAAAAATCACCCCGATTTCGGTTACATACAAGGGCCAGTTTCCGTAAGTTATTCTTTCCGAATAATTGTTTGAAATTTTTTTGGAATTATTCATAAGATAATTTGCAAAATATTTTTGTTTATTTGAAATAAGAATTTCTTTTGCCGATTTAATTATAAAATTTACATCCAGAGAATAATCACAAACAAGCTTTACGCCGATATTCCCGAGGGTTTTTCCTTTTTGTTTAAAATATTTATTTTCAAAAAAAGCAAAAAGAATTATAAAAACGGTCGACAAAAAAGCGGGCAGAGTAAATTTATAGAATAAAAGCATAATTATAAATAACGCAACAACCGCATTTGCAAAAAGAATAACGCTTCTTAAAATAAAATCAAGGGTGATATCTCTTATTGAAGTATTTAAAAGTGTTTCTTTATCGCCGTAGCTTATTGTTTCCGTTTGTCTGTAAGGAGCGAATAAGAGCTTGTTTATAACGTCATTGTTTATTGAATCGGTCAATTTTCCTGCAAATTCATTTTGCTTTTTTATTAAAAACATCATAAAAAGGTTTTTAAAAAGAAAGACTGCAATCATAATAAAAGCAAGCAAAAAGGCAATCATGGAATCCGAAAGAAAAGGAAAAAGGGAAGAAAAAACATCCAGTATCTTTTTCCCGCCCAGACTGTCAGAGGATGTCAAAACAATCATAACGGGAAAAATAAGCGCAATTCCGATTAATTCGAGCAATCCTCCGATAATTGACATTATAAAAAGAAAAACCGTATCTTTTTTAAAAGACGACGCAAATTTATTCATTAAGATTATAAAATATTTAATAAACAAGTTTTGATTCCATCCGAGCTTGAAAATTAAGAGTTATACAATTATACTCTTACATATGGTAAATGTGTCAAGCAATGAATTTTATTTTATAGGGGTGTCTTTAGCTTCAAATTCCTCCCATGACAGCTCCATTTCGGTTATAGACAGAAATAAGCAGCTTGTCTATTTGAATAAGGTATATTTTTCCGATGATATCAGACTTTTTTTTGAAACATCATCATTTGTGCAAAATTCAATAGTAATGGTCAGTCTTGCGCCGGATGAATCGTTATTGGACGGAAAATGGAGAATTCATTCCAAAAATTATAAAATGCTCGGGGATGATTTCAAAATAAACAAAAATAACTGGACAAACAGATTAAACGAAAGGCTTAAAGATTTGTTTCTCAAGCTGAACGATACAAAATGCAAGGTTTTAAGATGTAACATAAATCTTTTAAGACAAAGCTACGGATTAAATTTTGATTATCTTGAAAGAACATCGCTGGATTGTAAAAATTTTCAGGCGGGATTAAAAATCAAATACGGCTTTGACACAATCCCCGACAATCTTCTTCCCGCTTCAAGCCTTGAAGCGGTGCTTTGCGCATTATTTGCGCATGATATAGGGCTTAGAACCGTAAATACGAAGGAAATATCCGAATTTGCGGGACTTAAGGTTTTAAACAGGGTTTAACCTTTTATTTTAACCAGAGCATCATATACAACGGGATCCCACTTCTTGCCGCATTCGGATTTTAAAATCCCAAGAGCTTCTTTATTGGTTTTTGCTTTTCTGTGGCTTCTATCCTGCGTCAGGGCGCAATAAGCGTCTGCAAGAGCTATAATCCTTGAGCCGAACGGAATGGACAAACCTTTTAATCCTTCGGGTTTGCCTGAACCGTCATAGCGTTCTTTTTGATAATAAACATAAGGTACAACTTCGGATAAGAAATTAATATTCATCAATAAGCCGACACCTGCGTTGGGGTGTTCCTGAAGTTTTTCCCATTCTTTATTTGTTAATTTATCTTTTTTGGTGAACAATTTTTCATTCAGGGTAATTTTTCCTATATTCTGCAAAAGCCCCGCATAATATATAAGATCCGTAGTTTTTTCATTTAATCCCAGCGTATGGCAGATTTCTTTCGACAATTCCGCAACCTGCCTTGAATGATTGTTTTTGTATCTGCTTCTCAAATCAACCGCGCTTGCCATTGTTTCGACAAAAGCCTGCTGCTGGTCCTGAAGGTCGCCTATAATTGCGGTCAATTGCGCTCTTAAGTTTTGAAGCTCGGATGTTGATACAATATCATGCGATAAAACTTTTTTAACTTCATCTATCAGTTTTTGAATGCCCAGTGAAGTTACAAATAAGCCTGCCGTAATTTTTAAAAGTTCTTCATATTGAGGCTCAAGAGGTTTATTTATTTCTCTTTTTACTTCAATTGAACCGATGCATTCAAAATTATTTTTCATCGGAAAAACTTTTGTAACAGTGGTTTTATTTTTTACGGTTATTATTCTTTCTTTTTCAAAACTTTCTCTTATGTGTTCATTAATTCTTTTTCTTGAGGTATTTTTTGAAGAGCCCGCAAATTTCAAAGGCGCTTTTTTAATCGATAAATATATATTGCATTCTTTTAAAGAGAGCATGAGCTTAATTGCTCTTGCGACAGAATCATATATAATATAATCTTCATGCTTGCCAAAGCCCAATAATGACAATGTTGAATCAATGGAATAAATTGAAATTAATTCCTTCAATTGTTCCTTCAGGCTTTCCGATTTATCTTTTTTATGATGCGAAATTTTATCCGCAAGAGAATCGTTTATTAAGTTCTCGCACAGAAAATCTCCAAGATTTAAAGCAAAAATTTCTTCAAGAGGGTCATCGTTCATTAAATCAATCGAACGTGAAAACAAAGAAACTCCGCCGTCTTTTAAAATATCCAATTCTTCTCGGTTTTTGGCATCTTCCATTTATATATGCTTCCTATCTGATAAATATCCTAACTTCTATGTATTATATCGGCATATTTTATTAAAACTTTTGGATATTTTTACAAAAATTATACTTTAGTTTGTAAAAAACATACATATGGATGAAAATTGTGATAATATTACGAAATGGAAAATTCAATCGGCTTAGTTCAGACAAAATATTTAAATCTTGATAAAACAATAGAGCTTGAATCCGGAAAGTGTCTTAAAAATATTCAAATTGCATACGAAACTTACGGAAAGCTGAATGAAAACAAAGATAACGTAATTTTAATCTGTCATGCCCTGACTGCAGACGCCCATGCGGCGGGATACCACAGCGAAAACGACAGAAAACCCGGCTGGTGGGACGCTATGATAGGACCCGATAAAGCGTTTGATACAAACAAGTTTTTTGTTGTATGTTCAAATGTTTTGGGCGGCTGCAAAGGTACAACCGGACCCGCCTCAATAAACCCCGATACCAACAAGCCCTACGGGCATGATTTTCCCGTTATTACCGTAGAAGATATGGTAAAAGTCGAAAAAGAACTTATAGATTATCTCGGAATTAAAAAGATAATCACCGTAGGCGGTTCCATGGGGGGCATGCAGGCAATCGAATGGGCAATTAAATACCCCGATTATGTGGATTCCGTTATAATAACCGCATCTGCCGCAAGACTGTCCGCACAAGGCATTGCTTTTAATGCGGTCGGAAGAAACGCCATTATTTCGGACCCCAATTTTAATAACGGGGATTATTACGAAGGGGTGCACCCCGAAAGAGGACTTGCGATTGCAAGAATGGTCGGACACATAACATATTTATCGGAACAGGCCATGCACAATAAATTCGGGCGCAATTTTAAAGACAAACCCCGCTTTGATTTTGATGTCGATTTTCAGGTTGAATCATACCTTGAATATCAGGGCAGAATTTTTGTCGACAGGTTTGATGCAAACAGTTATTTATATATAACAAAAGCTCTTGATTATTACGACCCGATTTCAAAATACGGAAGCTTGGAGAATGCTTTTAAAAATACAAACGCAAGGTTTCTGGTTATCACTTTTTCAACAGACTGGCTTTTTTCTACCGAGCAGGCAAAAGAGGTCGTGGGAGCGCTTGTAAATATCAACAAAGATGTTTCGTTTGTAGAATTAAAAAGCCCGTGCGGACATGATGCGTTTTTAATCGAATTTGAAAACCAGACAAAAATAATAAAAAGTTTTCTTAAAAAATGCGGAGAATAGACCTTTGGGAAGAACCTTAAACTATAAACAAATAACAAAACTGGTGGAGCCGAATTCAAGAATTTTGGATTTGGGTTCGGGCGACGGATATTTATTTAAAAAACTGGTTGATGAAAAAAACGTAAAAGGGGTCGGGGTAGAAATTAATCAGGAAGAAGTAATAAAGGCTATGGAAAAGGGACTTCCGATTATTCAGGGCGACATTGACGAAGGTTTGAAGCAATTTCCCGACAAAAGCTTTGATTATGCCATTTTAAACCAAACGCTTCAATCAACGGATAAGCCCGATTATGTACTTGAAGAAATGCTTCGGGTTTCAAAAAAAGCCATTGTATCTTTTCCGAATTTCGGATACTGGAGAGTAAGATTTTATCTTTTTTTCAAAGGAAAAATGCCGAAATCAAAGGCTCTTCCTTATGAATGGTATAATACGCCCAACATTCATCTTAACACCATTAAAGACTTTTTTGAATTTTGCAAAATTCATAATATAACAATTTTGGAATCCATTTATCTTGCAAAAAAAAGAGCGAGAAAAAGAATTATAAGAGCCGTTGCAAACCTTTTATCCGAAGAAGCGATTTTTGTGATAACAAAATAATGTTAAGAAATGTTAAATAAATAGTATATAAAAAAGCAATATTTTTTAGATATTTAACTTTATATAAGTACAAGAGGAAAACAAAAAAGAGAGAGAGAAAACATTACACCAATACCATTTTACCACTACCATACCTGAGGATTAAAACAAAATTCAACTCCCTTAAAAAGGGAGTTTTTTATTGTTAATAAATGTAACAAAATTCAAGTTTTCGGGGATAAATGCCGATAAAAAATTTTAGATAAGATAAGGAGCAATATTGCCATAAGGCAGAGATATTATGATTGATTTATCTATTGATATTTCATACATATCAAGATATTACGGTCTTTCAACAGCAAGAATGTTTGAATACCAGCTTGGTATGCAAAATGGTGAAGATAACGGCGAGAATATCACCATTAAAACCGAAGACGGCGAAATAACCGTTAACGGCGCCTTATTGCAAAAACTCCTTGAGGAGCCCGAAAAACTGGCTCAAATTTTAAAACTGGAAGATCCTCAAAACAGATATTTAATAATTCAGCAATTTAACGAAGAAGACCTTGTGAAGCTCCTTCCGTTTTTGACCAGCGAACAATTGGCGTTTGGTCTTCAATATTTTACGGTCGCAGGGTTAAACGAACTTTTAATAAATCTGCCTAAAGAACAGATGATATTTTTGCTCCTTCAACATTTTACGATGGAAGACGTCGTACCTTTCATGCAGGTTAATGAAATGGATGAATTTTTGGAATCCACCCACCTTGAAAAGAAAGACGTAATGGAATATTTCAAGGGTCTTGAATATGAAAAATTACAAAAGCTTATGATGAACCAATTCGGACCCGAATTTAAAGAAAAATCGGCAAAAGAATATCTCGAATACATTGAAAATATGGAAGACAGAGATTACCAGAGATTTCTTTTAGGGATGCAGACCGAAGAAAAAATGGAGATGATAACGGGACTTTGCGAAATTAACCCCGATTATTATTACGAATTCGATAACTCGATTCTTGCGCGTCCGATGATAATAAATATGGAAAAAGAAGACATAATAAAAACCATGACGACGCTTGATCCGGAATTTTTGGTGCCGATGATAGAAGAATTGCCCAAAGATTTAATCCAGGTTGTTGCAACGCAAATCGACCCGACGGATTTTTTAGAGATTCTATCAAGAGAATTTCCGGATATGATAATGGAAATGCTTGCGGGCTGATTAATAAAATTGCACAAGATAAAAAGTTTAAAGTATAATTAATTTTATGAAAAATATATTAAAGTTAATTATACTTTTTTGTTTTATTTTTACCTTTCAGGTTAAAGCCGTTTCAAAAGACATAACCTTGACCGTTATATCCGATGCGCACATAAAAGCGGATAAAAAAGAAAATTCATTGACGCCTTCCATAGATAAACTTCTAAAAGCAATTGAACAAACAAATGTTGATTCGTCGGATTATGTCGTTTTTCTCGGAGATAATGTTCAAAATGCAAACAGAATTGATATCGCAATGTTTGCAAAAATAATAAACAGGCTTAATAAACCCTATTACGCCGTTATGGGAAACAGGGATATCGGAAAAACAAAAGGAGTGGATAAAAAAGAATATTACAGAATCATAAACAAGTTTTCCAAAAATAAAATTTCAAAACTCCCCTGCTATAAAAGAGCGGACGATTTTATTTTCATATTTTTATCCGGCGTAAACGAAACGTTCCCGACATATAAAGGTTATTATAAAGCTTATGAGCTTGAATTTTTAGATAAAACACTGGAAAAATTTAAAGATAAAAAAGCGGTTGTTTTCCAGCATTTCCCCGTGGTAGCACCGGGTGAAGACGAAATGAGGTCAACCTATAAACCTGAAAATTATCTTGAAACATTAAAAAAACATGATAACGTTCTTGCCGTAGTATCAGGGCATTATCACCGTGAAAACGTTATTGAATCGGACGGAATTAAACATATAAGCGTCGGCGCATTGTGCGACGGCGGAGAATACGAACAAATTAAAATTTATGACAATAATGACGGTACATATTCCATAACCGCAACAATTTTAAGCGTTCAATAGATTGGGGACACAGTGGAGAAATATATAAAACCGTTTAAAGATACGGTCTTAAAACATAAAGATATTTTTTTAATCGCAGGGCTTTTTATTTTATGCATTTTATTTTATTTTACTGGGCTTGGCAATTACAGACTGATTGATATTGATGAAACAAGATATGTCAACATTGCAAGAACAATGTTTGACAACAAAGATTATATAACCCCGATTTTAAATTTTGAGCCTTTTTTGGAAAAACCGCCCCTTTATTATTGGCTGATTGTTTTATCTTATAAAATTTTTGATACGACAAATGAATTTGCCTCAAGATTTCCGACGGCATTTATGGCAACGGCGGGTGTATTTGCAACTTACGGCTTTGTTTTATATGTCGTAAAATCAAGACTTTGCGCTTTTTTATGCGCAAGCGTTTTAATGTCCGCTTTTTGGTATACCTTGTTTGCACATATTGCAATTCTTGATATAGGTTTTACCGTTCTTACAATGTGCGCGGTGTATTCGGGTGTTTCGACCCTGTTTGTCGAAAACGAAAAAATAAAAAAACTTTTATGGTATGCGGGATATTTATTCATCGGTTTATCGGTATTGCAAAAAGGATTAATCGGGATAATTATTCCTTCAATGGTAGTGTTTTTAACGTTTCTTTTATACAGACGCGCAAAAGAAATTTTTAAACCGTCTTATATAATCCCCGGGTTAATTATTTTTCTTATTGTATCGGCACCATGGCATTATCTTGTATATAAAGCAAACGGAGAAATTTGGTTCAGAGAATATATTATAAAACACCATTTTGCAAGATTTATCGATTCTTCAATGGGCATCAGAAGAAAACACGGATTTTTATATTACATACCGATACTTTTGGGCGGGCTTTTACCGTGGAGCGTATTTTTTATCGCATCCGCAATAAAAGGCTTGAAAAATGCCGCCAAAAAAACGGAATTTTTAGCATTATCCCTGAATAAAAGGGAAGATTCACTCATTGTATTTTCAATAATTTACTTTGTATCCGTTTTTGTGTTTTTCTCAATTTCAAGCACAAAACTTCCGACATACATCATAACCGTTTTGCCGCCCGTGTCGATTATTATCGGGTATTTTTGGTATACATACATAAAAGAAAACAAAAACTTTGGATATATAAAAAAATCAAGCGTAATAACACTTTTAATTTTTATAATATCCGGGTTATTCGGAATATTTTATTATTTTCTCGGGTATATTAACGTCGGGATAAATCTTGCATTGTCGTTTTTTATTCTTCCTTTTATCGGATTTTATTTCCTTTATAAAAACAACAGAGGCGGGCTGTTTTCGGTTTTTGTCCTGTTATCGTTATCTTTGTGCCTTGTCTGTCCCCCTTTATTCAATTTTGCAACGAGTTTCGGACAGGATGAAATTGAAGAATATGCAAAAATTGCGGCGGGTGAAAAAAATAAAAACGAATTTATTTTGTATGATTGTTCAAAAAAATACAGCGTTTTAAACGAATACAACAAGCAGCCCGTACATTTTATCAACGGTCAGACAAAAGAGCAAAAAACATATTTTTATACAACGGTCAAAAATGCGCTCAAAGAGAATAAGACAATATATCTCGTAATAAAAAATAAGAAAAAATATTCAAAAGATACTTTTAAAGTATTTAAACGGATAAAAAAGGGCGAAAAGTATACACTTTATAAATATGAGCCCCGATAAAAAGAAACCTTCCTTATTTTAAGGAAGGGTGTTGTCTGTATTGTTGTGTTTAGAGTTTAGTTCAAGCCTGAATATACAGGGTGTTGAGCAATAATTTTTCTTATTTCATCGCCTCTGCCGTTATCTCTTGCATTTAATTTGGCGATATAATTTTCACGTTTAACGAGAGGATGATTAGACATTGCAACGGTTCTGTCGCGTCTTACAAAAGCGTTCCAGGTTGAAACTTCTTTAAACCAAGCCCTTGTTTCTTCGGCTTTGGTATTTGTCATTGTATGGTGCTGCGATTCGTGAGCTATCAAGCAGGCGATAGCTTCCACGGGAGCGCCTTTGTGTTCCTGATTAATATAGATAATAACTTTACCAGAATTTGTTTTGGTTGTAAGAGCTTCGCAATCGCTTGCTCCGTAAATTGCCAAATCTCTGAACATTACTCTGATAGGCTGCCCCGTTGCATTCTTGCCGTTTAAAATCGAGATAACATCGCCTCTGCCTACATTTTCCAATGCCGTTAAGGCAGCTGCAATTTGAGTATTTTTCGTAATATTTGCAAAATCGCTCGTATGACCGATGTTATTTGTGAAAAATACGGTTAAACATATTATTACTGTAATTATTAATTTTCTCATACCACACAGACTCAACTAAACTCTTTATGGTAAGAATTTCGGCAAGATAAGAATAAAACTTTAAGATTTTATTTATCATTGTTACATTTATTTACATAGCCCCGCAAACTGCCTTACAGGGCAATAAATTTTCTTTGTTAAAAAGTTAAATTGGAAGTATCGAGTGAAAGTACGGTTAATTTTTTAACGAAAGAAAGATTGAAATGTTATATAAAAACAAAATTGCTGTTTTTATATGCCTGACTTTGGTATGCGCAAATTATAAAGTGCCCGTTTCTGCGGTTCAGCCCGATATTGTCATTACAAAAGAAGATATTCAAAACGCGATACCTACACAGGCGGATGTATATTTTACGAAAAAAACGGAAAAAGAAGTTAAGATAATGGAAAAAAGGCATTTTGCAAACACAAGCGAATTTGACAGCCCGAAATACAGAATAGCAAGGCTTGAAGAACATCTTCTGGGAAGAACATGGGAATATTCGCCAGTAAATGAAAGAATAAGGAGATTAAAACTTGCAAGCCAGAGAAGAATGTTGTCAGGGACTTCTATCCCTGTCGGAATAAGACAATATGCAAGCCCTGCAAGAATCGCAAACGATTCAACACCCGAAGTTAAAGATAACGTCGGGATAATTGACGGTCTTATGAAATTATACGCACCCGATGCGTATAATGCCTGGTCAAGACATCAGGAAAGAATGTATGAAAGATATAATGACGGCTAGAAATTAAAAACGTATTTGCCCGTTTCTTCGTTATCTTCGGTTCTTATGTATTCATCATAATATCTTTTATTAAGCCATTTGAGCCTAAAAAGCGCTTCAAGGACAATAATTTCTCTTATTTTATTATTATCCTGCGCCATTTTAAGAAGAAGAAATTCGCCCGATATTGTATTGTATACATATATAAAGCCGCCCGCGCCTACTTTTGAAATCAAATTCGGGTTTAATTCCATAATTTTTGTATCGGTTCTTTTGCCCGAATTGTCGGCTCCGCCTATAATATAGGGGTTTGATTTATAGGCATTAATTAAATCAAAATTTTTTTTATCGTTATAATAATTTAAAAAAGCGTTAATGATATTTTGAATTTTAAGCCCGTATACAGGGGCAAGGCAGCCGTCTCTGGTTTCCGTATAATCGTTTGTATTTGCATATGCTAAAAGCTTTTCTTTAATTTTTATTTGAAGAGGGTGTGAAAATTCTATGTAGGTATTGATATCAAAATCATTAAATACGCAGCAGGATAACATCATTGAATGTTTACCCGAACAATTATTGTATACGGGGGATAAAAAAGGCTCATCTCTATCATAAATATCGGTATTCAGGGGTTTTATCGGAGGGCACAAAAGGCAGGATTCATTTAAACCGATTTTGGATAAAATCGATTTAATCAACTCAATATGCAAAGGTTCACCCGCATGAGAACCCTGCATTATTGCAAGCTCTTTATCATCAAATTTAAAATGATTATAAATTTTATCATCCGTTAAAATTGAAGATTGGATGGGCTTAAAAAGGCTTCTTAAATAAAATTTGGCACCGTTATCTTCGCCTTTAAATTTTAATATATTACCGCATTTATCGGACAGGTATATAAGCCCGTAAAATCTGTTATCAATATATCCCGAGCGAAATGTATCAACAAGCGGATAATAAGAAGGATATTCCATTTTACTCTTTTATATTTAAAATTTTTCTTAAACGATTTTTTAAAATTCTGTTTTCTTCATCAAGGCGTTTAATTTCTTTCTGCATGCCTTTAACGAGTGTTTGGGTTTCCTGTTCGTTATGGGGTTTTACGAGAGAAAAACCGATTCCCATAACAAAACGCTTTTTAGCGTCATCCTTAAATGCAAGAAGGATATTTATATCTTTGTCCGTTATATAACCCAATTCTATCATTAATTCCGCCATTTTGACGGGTTTGCCGGATTCGTTTCTGTCTTTTTGAATTCTGATTGCTTTTTCCAATTGCAAAACATCAATTTTACCGAGCCTTTTTAACATCTCGCCCGTTCTTATCTTGCCTGCCATAAATTGCGCAATTGAAATTATTGTTTCATCTTCAGGGATTGTAATCAATTGAAGTTCAATCGACCTTACAAAAATTGAACAGGTCTGCGAAAATGTCCAATAGTTTGCAAGAGTTATTTCAAATAAATCATTTCCGTTTGAACAGTTTTGATAAAAAGTATAAAATTCATCAGGCAGCCTTTTTTCTCTTGTTTCAAGCTCGGTTTTGCCTGCAAAAGTCAATTTAGGAATATAATATTGCATTAAGTTATCGGTCAACAAAACATCCGAAAACTCTGCCAATTCTTCTCTCAGTTTATCTCTTGTTTTAAGATACAAAACCTGTTTAACCCACAGGGGCAAAACATCAATATTATTTAAAAACAACTCCGATATGGGCTGCTGTCCCAAAGTTCAAACTCCTGTCAACTCTGTATCCTTTAAAAATATTATACATAAAAACATTCTTTTAATAAATATTTTAATGCCCAAATACATTATTTATGTGATAATACCCATATATGAACAATAACAAACAGGTTGCAATCATATCCGTTGTATCAAACGGGTTTTTAACATCATTAAAACTTATTTTCGGCATAATCACCGGATCCGTCAGCCTTTTATCGGAAGCGCTTCACTCATTCGGGGATTTACTGGCGTCTTTAATTGCATGGGGCTCAATTATGGAATCATCCAAACCCGCAGATAAAGAACACCAGTTCGGGCATGGAAAATTTGAAGATATGGCGGGGTTTATTGAAGCAAT
>DVJH01000129.1 GCA_018710795.1 Candidatus Galligastranaerophilus gallistercoris
CGAAATATTTTTCATGTTTTAACGTGGTCTATCCCATGTGGGTGGATGAAATGTATGAACAGCAAAGATACGTTTCATTTTCGCTTGCGGTTTTGGAATATGCAAAACTTCTTAATTTTAAACCCGATATAATCCACGCTAACGACTGGCACACGGCAATGATTCCCGTATATTTAAAAACAAATTATAAATACGATGAATTTTATAAAAGCACAAAATGCGTTTTTTCAATTCACAATCTTGCATATCAGGGTTCCTGCGACAAAGCGATAATTGATTTTGCAAATATGCGCTGGGATAACGTCTGGTACGACAATTGCATTGAGCACTACGGAAAAGTCAACTGGGTAAAAGGCGCTATTTATTGTTCCGATATGATATCAACCGTATCCCCGAGATACGCAAATGAAATCTTAGGGTCTGAAATGGGCGAAGGAATGGATTATACCTTAAGAGGTCAAACCCATAAAATAAGGGGGATTTTAAACGGAACGTATTATGATGAAAAAAATAAATTCAATTTAAAAGATAAGCCAAAATTTAAAGAAAAAATTCAAAAAATGTTCGGTCTGCCCCTTAACCCGAACCGTCCTTTAATCGCAATGATATCAAGGCTTGTATATCAAAAAGGGCTTGATTTAATTGATTTTGCAAAGTTTGATTTAATGAATCTTCCCTGCGATTTCGTATTTTTGGGAACGGGCGAAGAAGGATATCAAAATATGCTTATCTGGGTATCGAATAATTCAAAAAATATGAGAGCCTGGATTGATTTTAAACCCGAATTGTCGGATGAAATATATAAAGGCGCCGATTTATTTTTAATGCCTTCGTTGTTTGAACCGTGCGGCATAAGCCAGATGATTGCAATGAAATACGGAACGGTTCCTATTGTAAGAGCAACGGGCGGGCTTGATGATACCGTAATTTCCTACCCGAACGAAAAAGCAAACGGTTTTAAATTTTTAACCTACGATGCTCAAAGCATGGTAAATGAAATTAAAAACGGTATCTGGACGTATTATGACAGAAAAGACGATTTTAAATCGTTAATAAAAAATGCATATAATTCAAGGTTTACCTGGAATGACAGCGCCAAAAAATACGTTGATATGTACAGAGAAATGTTAAATAAATAATTTAAAATAAAGAATTAAAAAAAGCCCTTTTTTAAAAAAAGGGCTTTTATTTTTTATTTAACAATGCTTTTTCTTTTTTTATAAAGGACAACAAAAAATGCGATAATAACAAGAGTAACTGCAGCAATCACAAGTTCTATGTTATTTTTAATCTGCTCGCCGAATATCATTAACACAAGACTTACGATAAAAAATCTCATTCCTCTGCCTATAATCGATGCAAGCATAAAAGCAACAAAATTCATTTTTAAAATTCCGCTTGCAATCGTAAAGACTTTATAGGGTATCGGCGTAAATGCGGCAAAAAAGACTGCCCATGCGCCGTATTGGTTATATAATTCTTCCACTTTGTCAAAATATTCTTTTGCTTTATTGTTTCCTTTTTTTTGAAACATTGAAAATATCCAATCAAATGCGGGGCGCCCTATCCATTTTCCGATTGCATATCCGAAAATTCCGCCGAGAGTTGAAGCTATTGTGCAGACAAAAGCGTAATAAAGTGCTCTTTCGGGCATATGTAAATCAAGCGCAATTAAAACAAAATCCGGAGGCGGCACAAGGAAAAAACTTTCCACAAACGAATTTATAAAAAGCCCCCAAACGCCGAACTGTTCAAAATACGCTGACATATTATGCAAAAATTCCATTTTTTAACTCCTCGCTCAATATTGTTTTTATATTTCTCAAAACTTTTCCTTCTTTGACACAAAGACCTTTTACGGTTGCGGCTGTCAAAATAATGCCCGTTTTTTTATTCATAATCTCTTGCTCAAATACAATATAAAGATTGGTTATTTCAATTACTTTTGTGTTAACGACAATATCTTCCAACAATCTTGCGGATTGTTTGTATTTAATGTTCAGTTCGACAACGGGCATTACTATATTATATTTTTCATCCAATTCTTTAATATCAACCCCGTTCAAATAAAGCCAATCAACCCTGCCCGCTTCCATCCATCTTAAATAGCTTCCATGCCATGCTACTTTATAAGAATCGGTGTCGGAATATTGAACTTTAAATTCCAGCGAACTATTTTTCATTATTTTCTTTTAAGTCCCTATTGTATGTAACGTATGACGGCGGCTGAATTATTGTTCTTGCAACCAGTTTTCCGTCTTTATCTTTTGCGCTTAAAACTATACTTTTTGCTTTATCGTCCGCTTCAATAACAACACACCCCAAACATTCTTCAAGAGAATATGCGGGGTTTTTCTTATCTATAGGATTTTTACAAAGAGCGTTCATTTCTTCTGTCAGCTCTTTTGCAATTTCACTCGGGAGCTGTTTGTTTGTATTATCGGAAAATTTGCTCAACACTTTTGATGTCATCATTGCCGTATTTGTCTGTAATCTTCCGTATTGTTTCTGTTCCGATGATAACATCCATTTGGGAATCAGATAAATCGTAACGGTTATAAAAACTATAAATATTACAAAAAATTCCACATATGAAATTTTTAATTTTCTCGGTTTTTTTTCGGGAGCAATATTATTGTTTTCTTCACCGTTATTCATTTTCTTCCCCTTTTGTCTCTTTTATGTTTTCATTTTCTTCAACATTTACTGTATCGGTTTTTATATCAGAATCAAAAGTTGTATCTTCCGTCTGTTCATCGTTTTGAATTTCCGCTTCGTCATTTTCTATAACAAGAAAAGATTTAACCCTTCTTTGATTGGCGTCATTTGAAGATATTTCAATATCTTCATAGTTAATTGAAGTTGAAGCGCCGCCGTCCATGGCCATTGCCTTATTCAGCCTCAATTTCAGGCAATAATCTCTTGCTTCGTTCAAGGCGACTTTGTGGTCTTTTGTGAATATTATAATATATAAATAATCATTTCCCAAAACCCCTCTTTTTAAGCCGATAATTGTTCGTTCTCTTCTTTTTAAGACATCTGCCGCAAGCTGAATTGATCTTCTGTCTTTATATGTTATAAAACTCTCTTCTTCCAGCCTGAGCTTCGGTAAAATCATGGGTCCCGCCTGAATGGCATGGACAATCCTTTGATTGTCTTTTTGCAGATGGAAATGATTTGTTATATCAAAAAGAATGTTATTTTTATTATCCTCTAATATACGAAATTCGCTTCTGTTTAAAACTTCTTCAATTCTTCCCGATTCTTCAAGTGATTCCATAAGGGGTGCATTTGAAAAAATGCTCTCGACCGTTTTTCCGTTTATTTTAACTATTGAAGCCGGAGCACCCGTAACAGGGTCAAAGTATCCGCCGTTAACCACGAGTTTAAAATTCAATTCGGGATTATTAAAAACTTCGCTTGCGGTCGTTAATTCATCCGACACATACGGTTTTATTTTATTTTTATATTTTTCCAAAGGAATTTTAAAAATATATATACCGCCCTTATCCCGTGAAACCTCAATGTCTTTATCTTCGCGCGCAAACACGGGAGCAAAAGCAAATGCAAAAATTAAAAAAAGCAGCGATATTTTCTTAAACATAAATTATAAATCCTTATATTTTTTAATAACTCCGATTGAAACAATAAACATAATAATAGGAAATGCCGCCGACAAAAACGGATACATTATTCCTTTCTGCGCAAGCAAATCAAAGAAGGGAAGCGTGATATAATATGCAAATATTATACCGACGGCAATCGTAAACCCGACAAGCCTTTGGGATCTCGGGGGCGAAAACCCGAGCAGACACCCTATAATTGCAAATAAAATACAGGTGAGAGGGTGTAAAAACCTTTGATAATATTTGCAGAGCATAAATTGATACTCATCCGTAAATTCCTGTTCTTTTAACAATTTAAGATAATCTTTCAATTCCGCATTGGTAAAGGTTCTGTCTCTTTTGGTTGAATTTATCATCAATTTATAAACTTTTTTTGCATCCGTCCCTTCTAAAAGGCTCATATCACCTATATTATCAATTTTATCGTATACGCCCGCATCATTTATCGTATATTTTTTAACATTATGTAAAATCCACTTATTATCTTTAACACCCGCCCAGCTTGAAAATAAAATGCTTGAAAACGTAATCGCATCATCATAAATTCTTTTTGAAAATTCAACAACGACAAGGTTTTTTAATTTATGGGGAGAAAATTCGGAAACTATGATACCGGTTTTGGGAAGTCCCTGTTCGTCTTTTTTAATATATACAAAGTGTGTGTTATATCTGGCATTTTCCCCTTCCGCCTTAGAAGCCCAGGGAATCATAATATCCCCGACATAAAAACACATAACGGATAATATTACCCCCAGAATAACAACGGGAACCATAATTCTGGTAAATGAAAGCCCGATACCTCTCAAGATGCTTAACTCGGAATCTTTTGAAAGTTTGTCAAAAGTAAAAATGGAGCCGAGCAAAATCCCGACAGGCAATGCCTTCCCCAAAACCTTAGGGAGTTCATATAAAAGCATTAACCCTGCCTGTTCAATCGAAATATGCTGGATAAAAATCTTTTTTATAATTCTGACCAATGTCTCGGGCGCAATCCAAACGATTATAAACAACAAAAGACATACGATTGTCGCCAGAAAAACCTGAGTAAATATATATTTGTCAAAAATTTTTATTTTAAACATTAATAAACCTTAAAGCGTAAAATCTTTTCCCAAATAAAACTCTTTTGCAACGGGATCAACCGCAACATCACGGCTTTTGCCAGAAATTTTAATTTTTCCGTCAAATATAACGTAGGCTCTGTCCGTTATGGAAAGGGTGGCTTTAGGGTTATGGTCCGTGATTAAAACGCCGAGCCCCTTTTCTTTTGCAAGTTTATAAATATTTTCTTTGATTTCGCCGATTGCAATAGGGTCAATCCCCGTAAACGGTTCGTCAAGAAGAATAAAATGAGGCGTTGCCGCAAGTGCACGGGCAATTTCAACACGTCTTCTCTCGCCGCCCGACAATGAAACGGCCGAATATTCCCTTAATCTTTTAATGCCGAATTCATCAAGCAAAGATTCAAGCATATCTCTTTTTTCCTGCTTGTTTAATTTATCGTTCATCTCTAAAACGAGTTTAATATTATCTTCAACCGTAAGTTTTCTGAATATTGAAGCTTCCTGCGGAAGATATCCTATCCCGAGGG
>DVJH01000130.1 GCA_018710795.1 Candidatus Galligastranaerophilus gallistercoris
GTTTTATCGGGTACCGATGATTCAAACCTTATTCAGCAATGCTACAATGAAGGAATTGATGAATTTATCGCAAAACAGCCCAACTGGCACCAGCAGGTTATGAAATTTATCTCGGATACCGTTGTTAAGGCAACAAGCGAAGAGTATCAAAAATATTATATAAATAATGATATTTGCGTTTTGTCTATTCATAAAATTAATAATGAAGCGTATATTGCAAATATTTTAAAAGAGGTTAACGCAAACGTTTTGACGGGAAAACCGAATATTATTTTTGATATGGAACACATTAAAATTTTCTCCGATAAATTTGCAACCGTTTTTGCGCAGGTTTATAAAACCGCAAGCCAATCGGGCGGAAACTTTGTAATAGTAAAACCCTCAAAAGATATTATAAATGCTCTGGGGTATGTCTTTTTAAACAATGTCATAAAAACGTTTTATTCAATCGAAGATGCCGTTAAATATATTGAATCAAACAGAAATTAAATGTTTTCGATTTTAATTTGATTAATGCTGTCGGCATTAATTTCTTTTAACAGTTCGGCAAAGCTTGTGTAATATTCGCCCAAAGTATCCTGATAACCCAGAATTAATTCAAGATATAATTTCTTTGAAACCAAAAAAGTCGTTAAATCTATTTCGCTGTTTTGCAGACTTTTTCTTGATGCGCTCATAAGTTCTTCGGAATTATTTAAAAGTTCGCTGTTATAAAAATTCAGGTTATTTCTTGCTATGACAAATTTTTCCCAGGCATCGGTCAGGTTTCTTATAGCGTCAATTTCAATATCTTTATATTTTAATTCCGCCTTTTCAATTTCGATTTGGGCATTTTGAATTTCGGGAGAATAATTATATAAAAGGGGTATGTTAACAAGGCTTGCGCCCACGTATCCGCCCGATTGATAGTGCCCGTCGCCGGACATTCCTTTTGTTTGATATGCATATCCGCCCGTTAATTCAATATCGGGAATTCTTTGGCTCTTAACCGCTTCAAGCTTACTTTTTGCTGCCTGCACCTCTTTTTTTGCGGCAAGAAGATCGTATCTGTGCGCAAGCGCATAATTTTTAATGTCATTAAAATTAATTGATTCATCGGTCGGGTTTATTGTCATTAATACCGCATAATCATCGGGCAGAGTATCTTCTTTGGTGTCATAATTTATATTGCTTGTGTTCATAACCGAGTTGAAATAATTTTGGGCGGAAATTACTTCGGACCTTGCGATGTTGGAATACATAATTGCTCTGTTTAAAACGATTTTTGCCTGAATTGCCTCTGTTTCGGGAAGCTTTTCTTGTTTAACGTCTTCTTCCATTCTTTTGTATAATTCTTCATACAAAGCTTCCTGTTCTTTTAAAATTTGCAGATGAGATTTTTTTACAAGAAGGTTGATGTATGATTTTTTAACTTCCGTAATAAGGGAATATTCAAGAAATTTTTGGCTGTCTATTGCGGCAAGGCTGTATGTTTTTGCGGTTTCTTTTCTTTTTCCTCTTTTTAAAATTTCAATGGTATAATCAACCCCGATTTGCTGCGGGTTGCCGACACCGGCTTTGGGGATGTTTTGAAAAGTATGAATTGAAGGGTTTTGAAGCCTGTCTGCTATAAAAATATTGTTTCTTGCGATATCAATATCCAGTTTTGATAATTTAATCTGCGGGTTTGTTTGAAGCGCAACTTCAATGGCGCCTTTCAAATCGATTTTTTGCTCTTCCTGAATGGCATATCCCGTGCTTGTCGTTAATATTAAAAGTAATGCGGTTAAAAACTTTTTCAATTCTTCCAAACTGTTTTGTATACTCTACATTTATAATAATCTAAAATTTTTATTTTGACAAAAAGCTTAAAAAAGAATATATACGGGTTGAAAAAAAATCTTTTTTCTATACAATAGTTTATAGCGTTTGCGGACGTAACTCAATTGGTAGAGTCCCTGCCTTCCAAGCAGGTTGTTGCGAGTTCGAGCCTCGTCGTCCGCTAATTAAAATCATCGGGATAAAACTCGATGATTTTAATTTAAACCGTATTTAACCGCTTTATCTGCTTGTTATACAAATCAACGGGCGGAAGCCTTTAGTTTTTAAGCCAGTTTGTGCATTTTTGAATAAAACCTTTTTTATCGTATAAAAATAAATCTTCGGCGTGGATTCCTTTTTCGTATACAAAAAGTTCTTTTTTGCATTTTGCTTTTTTATATAGTTCTTCGGTATGCCAAAAATAAACGGTAGGGTCCTTTTTGCCCGTGATAAAAAGAACGGGTATATTTATTTTATCTATATAATCAATCGGTTTTTCTTTTTTATGGGGAATAATTGAAGGTCTTATCGATAAAAACCTTTTTAATTCAAATTTTTTAAACGTTTCAAGCCAGGCTTCTTTTTTATACATTTTATTTTCGATTTTATTAAAATCGCAAGGGGCGGAGATAACAACCAGTTTATCAATTTTATTTTTTGCGGCGTATAAAATTGAAACCATTCCGCCCAATGAAAAACCCATTAAATAAACATTTTTATAGTTTTTATTTTTTATAAAATCAAAAACCGCATCTAAATCTTTTTCTTCTTTTGCGCCGAATGTGTAAAAACCTTTTGACCTGCCATGGCCTCTGAAATCAAGAGAAATTATATCAAATTCTTTTGAAAACTCTTTTTCCATTTCAAAAAACGCTTTTGAATCTTTTGTCATGCACCACCCCGGAGCAATAACGATAACCGAATCAAACCCGCCTTCAAAATAATTTATTTCTATTTTAATGTTGTCTTTTGTTTCCAGTTTTAAATTTTCCATTTTTAACCTCCGCAGGTTTTGCATGGAATTCCGCCTTTAAATATTGCCTGTTGTTTTTGAATTTTTATACATCTTGTACATTTTTTTGCCCACGGGCATGAGGCTTTATGATATTTTAGGGAGCCCGTGTTAAATATTACCTCTTCGCTTTTATTTGCGGCCGTTATTTTCTGATGTGTTTTTTCCTTTAAAATAACGGGTTTTACCGTATTATTGTCTTTATATAAAGATATTGCAAATAAAACGACATAGATAATAAACAAAAATGAAACATAAAAAACAAGCTCGCTAAACGGTTTTGATTTATTCATTTTTATTCATTCATTTTTATTGTGCCATGAACGTCTTTATCAATGCCGAGGCTGTCAAACAAACTGTCCGTTAATTCGCCCGAATTTCCGGCGGAATAAAATTTTCCTCTTGTTGCAAGTGCGGTGCATCTTAATTGATTGTTTGCCTCGGTATCATACAGGTCAAATGCGATGACGTCAATTGAAATATCGTCTCTTTGTTTCATTAATTCGATTGCATAAGTGCAGGGGCTCTCGTCGCAATTTTCTCCGCCGTCTGTAAGCAGAATTATATGTTTTTTGCCTTCAATTCCCGCAAAATCAACGTTAACGGCTTGCTTTAGGGAATATGTAATCGGCGTCCAGCCGGTTGCGCTTGTTTGATAAATCGAATTTAAAATATTTTGGGCATTATTAACCCCCAAGGGAACGGTTAACTTTGATGCCATGCACCCTTGAAGATAGGTAAACCCTGCTCTGTGCCCGTATACTCTTAAACCCGTTTGTATGTTCGGGTCAAGTTTCGGAAGAATTGATGAGAGAGTATCCATTGCAATATGAATTTTTTTCTTTCCCCCGAGCTCCTCATTCATTGAGTTTGAAAAATCAACGATAAATAAAATTTTTGAATTTTTATCGTATTTTGAACTTGAAGCTTCTTTTTTGTAGCCCATAGGGGTGTATACCTTATATTGAAAATTGGGTTCCGAAAAGACGCTTTGGCAATTTACAAAACCGATTAAAACCGATAAAATTATTAAAAATGAAATTTTTTTTATCATAAGCATATTCTACTATAAATTAAGGGAGTTTAAAATGGATATATTTGAAGTTCTTGATAACAGAAAGACTATCAGAAAATTTGATTCTTATATACCCTCTAAAGAGGAAATCGAAAGGATAATAGAATCGGCCCGTCTGGCGCCGAGTGCCATGAATACTCAAAACTGGAAATTTATTGCTGTATACAACAGTGAAATTAAAGAAAAAATGGCGGCTGCGGTTTTAAAAACGTATGAGAGAATTATTCCCAATCTTGATGATGAAACAAAAGGATACGTTGAAAGATATAAAGGGCATTCAACCTTTTTTGCAAAGGCGCCCGTTGTAATCGTTTGTATTGAAACCAAAGCAAAATCCTTTATGGGCGGAGTTTTGGAAATGGCAGGACTTGGTGAAGATGAAATTAAAAAAATGCGCCCCGATTCATATCTTTTAAGCATGGGAGGCGCCATTGAAAATATGCTTCTTGCATCTTATGCGCTGAATTTGGGCTCTTGCTGGATGGTGGCGCCCGTTTTAGGGGAAGCGGGAATTAAAGAAGCATTGAAACTTGATGAAGATGACAGAATAGTTTCAATTATTGCAATCGGAAAACCTGCGGTTGATTCAACCTTAAAAAGGTCTCCTAAAAAAGAATTAAATGAAATTATGCAAATTATTGAATAAAATTAAAGACCGGTTTAATAACCGGTCTTTTTTAAATCTTAAAAGTTAAATTGTCTTACATAAGTCCTAAAACTTTTTTGTACCAGCTGAATGCTTCCAATTCAACACCGTTAAATGTGGTTTTTAAGCATTGCTGTTTAAGATAATTTTGAAACTCATCGTTAAATTTGGATTTAACAGGCGATTTGACTTTAAGTTTTTCTGCTAAAGCAACCATTTTACTTTGCCCCCTTCCTTTAACACACAGCACTTAAGATTGTAACAATATGAACAACACCATTACATGAATTATAACATATTATTTGTAATATTTAAATAGTCTGAAATAATAAATTTGCTATTTTTTAATACATCATTGAAAAAATAATTGTAAAATTTTGTAAACTCCTTGATATCGTTAATTAATTGGCTTTTGTGGTTTTTTGATTGTATAATGCTTTTTATGGAGTTTTAAAATTGATTTTATACGAAACAAAATTTTTATCGCTTAAATCATATAAAAGAGAAAATAAACCCGATTGGGTTTATGCCGTTCGTCCGAATGCAAAAGATGTTGTTGTTATTCTTCCTTTAATTAAAAACGGCACCGAAGAAGAGATTTTATTTTTACTTACAAAAAGACCCCCCTTAATTGCAGAAAACGTTGCAGAATTTTGTGTTGAACTCCCTGCAGGGCTTGTCGGGGATGAAGATAAAAATGAAACCCCGATTGATGCGATAAAAAAAGAACTTCTTGAAGAAACGGGGCTTGTTGCAGATAGGGTTGAGATTATTCTTGATAAAATGAGCTCATCTTCGGGGCTTACAAGTGAAACTTCAACCGTTGCAATTTGCTATATTAATGATAAAAATATTAAAACTCCTCCGATAAATGACGGAGGCGTTATAGCCGAGAGAATATACGTTAAAAAATCAAAAATAAACGATTTTTTATCCGGCTGCTCAAAAAAAGGCTTTGCAATAAGCTCCCAATCGCTTGCGGCACTGTATTTATATTTAACGGGAATTAAGCTATGAAACTTGAAACGACAACGGCTAAAACGGCATTCGACTATAAATTTTTACTGAAAAGATTATACCCTTATATTAAACCTTTCTGGTTCAGAATTTTACTTACATTTCTTCTTGCAATTCCCCTGGGGCTTTTGGACGGCGCCACGGCGTTTGCCCTGAAACCGTATATTGATGTTGTTGTTAACGGAAATGAAATGGTATTGGGGGCGCTTCATTTAACGAGGGATATTCTTGTTAATTTAATTCCTTTTTTAATAGTCGGTTTTGCCGTTGTGCAGGGGCTTCTTCGCTATTTGAATTCATATCTTACGGATTGGATAAGCAATAAAATTTCAAACCTTGTTAAAATCGATTTATTCAAAAAATTAATAAAAATGGATACGAAATTTTTTGATGAAAATTCTTCGGGCATTATTCTGACAAGGTTTTTAACGGACCCCGATACCGCATCAAGAACGGTTGTCGATTCCCTGAAACATTTAATCACCTGCAGCGTCGAAGCGCTCGGGCTTATTGCCGTATTATTGTGGACAAGCTGGAAATTGGCGGTTGTAGGCGTTATTGTTTTAACGGTTGCATTTTTACCTCTGGCATTTATAAGAAAGAAAATTAAAAAAATATCAAATGAAACGGCGGTTTTAGGCGGCGGAATAACAACCAACTTCAATGAAACCTATCACGGCAACAAAGTCATGACGGGTTATTGCCTGCAAGAAAAACTTTTTCATAAATTTGAAAATCAAATCAGAAAATCTTTTGACCTTGCGATTTCTTTATCAAAGCGTGTCTGGTGGATGTCTCCCATTATGTATTTAATTGCAAGTATCGGAATTGCAATTGTTATGTCAATCGGAAATATATTGATTATAAACGGCGAAATGACGACGGGAAGCTTTGCAAGTTTTGTAACTTCATTATTGCTTTTATATAAACCCGTTAAAGATTTGGGAAGAACGCTAACCAATCTTCAAAACGTTTTTGTTGCAGCCGCAAGGGTTTTTGAACTTTTTGATTTAATGCCCGAAATTAAAAACAGAGAAAATGCAATTGAATTAAAAGGAATTAAAGATAAAATAACTTTTGAAAATGTTGTTTTTGAATATGTCGAAAACGAGCCCGTTATCAAAGGCGTTTCTTTTGAAATAAACAAAGGCGAAACCGTTGCTCTGGTCGGAAATTCGGGCGGCGGAAAATCAACAATCGTTAATCTTTTGCCGAGATTTTATGATATAAAATCGGGAAGCATTAAAATTGATAATGTTGATATAAGAGATTTTACGCTTGAATCTTTAAGGATGAATATTTCGGAAGTTTTTCAGGATAATTTTTTATTTTCGGGCACGATAAAAGAAAATATTTTAATGGGAAATTATTCCGCAACAGAAGAAGATATCGATGAAGTTGTCCGCCTTTCGCATTTGGATGAATTTATAAACACTTTGGATAAAGGGCTTGATACGGTTTTGGGCGAAATGGGAACAAGTTTATCGGGCGGGCAAAGGCAAAGGGTTGCAATTGCAAGGGCAATGCTTAAAAAAGCCCCCGTTATCATTTTGGATGAAGCAACTTCCGCCCTTGATAATAAATCGGAAGCAATTGTTCAAAAAGCGCTTGAAAACCTGATGAGAAACAAGACCGTTTTTGTTATAGCGCACAGATTATCAACAATTAAAAATGCGGATAAAATAATGGTTATAAATGACGGGCATCTTGTTGAACAGGGGCGCCATGATGAGCTTTTGCAAATTCAAAACGGGCAATACAAGGCTTTATATGAGATGCAGTTTAATAAAAACGAAAACTTTTCCGTTGTGTAAATATTTGTAAAAACAGACGGAAATTTTCTAAAGTATATAAAATCCCTGCCGATTTATTCATTTATAAAGGTTGGTTAAAAAATGTGCTGCAGAATTTTTTAGTCTGCCTTAAAAATCGTCATACGGGTTTTAAAAGAAAGGAGCTAATATTAATGGATATTAGCAGTTTTGAAACTGGAAGTTTAAGCGCAATTTTATCCGATTTAAATCTTTCTCCCCCTAAAATAAATAATTTAAACAAGGATGTCGAATTTATTTCGATAAATAAAAACAACGAACAACAAACTCAAGACTCCCGTTTTGTCCCCATCAGATTAAAACCCAATGAGGCCAAAAAAGCGCATGAGTGTCAGAAAGTTATGCTTAAATTCATGAAAATGCAGTATGAGCAGAGTATCGGAACGAAAAAGGAAGATACTATGCGCAAAATGTACAACGATGCAATCGTTGATTTCAAAGAATTTGAAGCACAGTATAAAGACGAACTTTCGACATAGCGTACAATAATTCCCCGAAGTTCAAAAAAAGAACAAAGGCGGCTTAATTGTAGTATGAAAACTCTGTGCGTTGGTTAGAAACTTAAAAAAAGTTTCAAATTCTTAAGGCAAGAATTTTTCTTGCCTTCTTTTTTTATTTGAAAAAGTGAAATTTTTATTATATGATTAATCTCACAAGGGCAGGTGGCGAAACGGTAGACGCACCGGTTTCAGGAGCCGG
>DVJH01000131.1 GCA_018710795.1 Candidatus Galligastranaerophilus gallistercoris
ATTATCCTCAGGTATTTCTTCGCTTACGGGCGGAGTTTGTTCGGGGGTTGTTTGCGCCGTATTATCTTCGGGTATTTCTTCGCTTACGGGCGGAGTTACGGTTTCAGGGGTTGATGTTTCATTTTGTGTATTATCTTCAGGTATTGCTGTTTCATTTTCTGGTTGTTCCGGTTCAACTTCATCCGTACCGTCATTTACTCCTAAATTAGGGTCAATTATCCCTGAAGCCGGAGTATCGATATTCGGGTTATCTTCAATCGGAAGCTCGTCTTCAGGTTCGCAATCGGGTTCCGTTTTTTCTTCTTCAGGGTCTTTTAGCGTAAGTTCGTTAATTTTATCGTATATTTTTTGCAATAAATCCTGCAATTGAGCTGTATCTGCGTTAACGTTAATTACATGGATAATATTATTGTTTACGTTAATTGCAACTTCGTTTAAAATTTCTATATTCGTTGTTTTATCTACGGTTTCTTCATTGTCTTTTACTACTTCGCCCGATAATTCGTTTGCCTTTTCTTTTATCATAAGATATAAATTTTCAAGCGCTTCTGTCGGGTAAGAATTTTGCACCGCTTCGTTCATCAATAGGTCAACTTCATTTTTCAATGCAGATAACGATGCAAGAGATTTTGAACCCTGAATTGCCGTTGTAATGTTTTGAATTTTTGTGTCAAAGTCTGCTCCCGTATTTTCGTTTTCGGGCGTTTGAGTGTTTTCGGAATTTGACATTAATTGCTCAAGTTTCAGGTTTAATTGTTCTATAGCAGCCTGCAGCCCGCTTACATCGCAGTTTAAGCCGCTTGATTCGTTGATTATAACGGTAATATTATTTATGGCGCTTGTTACTTCTTCTTTTGATGTGCTGTTTTGTACCAAATTGTTTGCGATTTGCGTTTGTTCATTTATATATTGCTGTTCTTTATCTTTTATCTGCCCGATAACGGCGCTCAATCCCGAAAAATCAATATTGATTTCCGCATATTGATTCATTGTTGCTTCTATATTTGCAAGAAGTTCTTTTCTTTCGCTTGATGTACTTGTTGACTGCACGCTTGATGACATTTGCCTTGCATATTCGTTTATAATCGATTGCTGGGCTTCTCTTATTTCGTTTAATTTGGATTCAAAGCCGCTTAAATCGACTTCGCCCGATAAATCTTTTAATTCTTCATAAGTTGCGCTAACCTGACCGTATAATGATTCAAGTTCGCTTATTGATATTCCGCCGGTCGATACGCTTTCAAGATATGAATTTACCTGTTCCTGTGCGGATTCTCTTAATGTTGTTCCCGCATTATCCAGCGATTCGGTTGACGTATCATAAGAACTCGAGTTTGATTCTACGCCTTCCGATGTTTTTTCCGCAGTTTGAGCGCTTTCTATTGCAGACGTCGTGTTATCAACAACTCCCGTATTTGCGCTTTGGGTTCCTCCGGTTGCGCCCGTGCCGTAGCTTGTTGTGCCGCCTGATGAGGGTGTTGTAACGGTATAGGGCTGCAAGCCCGAACCCGCACCGTCTAAAATACCGTCCGCGGTGTCGTCTGCTGCGGATTGGTTGGTTTCTTGCGTTTTTTTAAGCAAATCTTCAAGCTTATCCGTTTTAAGGCCTCTTGATTGTGCTTCCGTTATTATTTCGCTTACGGATTCATAAATTTCGTTTAACGTGCCGGTGTCTGCAACAACATCATCCGTCAGTGTTAAATCCACCGCATCTGCGTAGCTGTCAACGTATTCTTGCGCATATTGCAGTGCATCATCGCCCGTACCTAATTTGTCTGCGAGTTCTTTTAATTTTGGGCAATCTATTCCGAAATTTTCCGCAATTTGCATATAAGGTTCAATTTTTTGCTGGCATTCAATTATATTATCAAGGTTATCCGTTATATTTCTTGTATCGTTTATGTCTTTAAATTTAAATTCGCCGTCAAGCAATCCTTCAAGCTCTTCTTCAATGTCGGGGATAAGCTCGTCTTCAACAATTTCCGTAAATTTTGTTGTTGCATCTTGAGTCATTTGCGAAAGATTCTCAGCTTGTGTTTCACATTTTTCTTTTAATTTATTGAATTTATCTTCTTCGCTTGCGTTCATTCCTAAGTTTATAAATCCGCCCACAAGTCCGATAAGGGCGCCGACGCCTGCGCCTATTGCCGTGCCTACGCCGGGGATTACACTTCCTATCAATGCACCTGCTGCTGCACCTCCTGCTGTACCGAGTACGTGTCCGCCGACATTATACGAGCTTTCAAATCCGATTGACTCCATAAATTTTCCCATTGCAACATTTACGGTAGTTAAATCCATTAATACATCATTAATTTCGTTTGGGTCATCCGCATCAAGCGACCTTACCTTTAAGTCCAGTTTTTCTATTTCATCTTCGATTTTGTCAAAAACCGCTTCCATGTCATCAACGCTGCTGTCTTCCGTTAAATTGTTATATCCGACGGCTTGCATAAATGCTTCATATTCTTCTATTTCAAAGCCTTTTAGGTCCCCCGAATCCGCGTCTTCTTCCGTTCCTTCGGTTTCATCGCTATCGTCAACTTCAACCAAATCGTCTTCATCCGTTGAAACTTCACTTGATTTATATTGCGAAACAAGTTCTTTTTGTTCTTCTACGGTCTCTGCGTCTTTTACCTTGTTATAATCCGCTTCGTTTACAAAATAATACTTCGTTCCATCTATCGTAAGTTCGTATGTCATAAATCTGCACCTTCCGTTTTTATACACACATAAAATCTCAATCGTTAATTTTTGGACAATCTTTAGAATTGTTACTTTTTTGTTACAGATTTGTAAAGTTATGTAAATTCCAATTTTTAAAAATTAGCAATTATTTAAAAAGTATATACTTTATATATACATAAGGCAGGAGAGCAGTATGATACAAGAAACATATTTAGAGATTTTAAATTCGACAAAAGATACTAACGCAACCGATTCAATTTCACAAAATGTGCAAAATCCTTCAACTTATGAACTTGCTTCAAAAAATCAGGTTGTATCAAAAGCATCCGAAGATAATTATCAGGAAGTTGATTTTGATGAAGATGATGAATATACAACTTCCGCATCAAATAAAAAAGAAGGCGTATATACGGTTAATAATACCCAATCATATTCATTAACTTCTTCAAATAAAGATGATGAAAAAGAAACCGTTTCCGACAACAATGCAAATGACAATAAAACTTCATCTGACAACGGCTCAATTAATATGAAAGCTTTTAAACAGCTTTTATCAGCTGATGAAGAAGCAGATGAAATCATTGCGGAATACGGATATGATAAATTTTTTGAACTGTTTGACAAAGATAATGACGGTGTAATTACCGAAGATGAAATAAAAGCAATTGACGATACAAAATCTTCTTTATCCGATTTTACAGTAGATGAAATTAAAGAATTAATCAACGGTGGAAAAGAAAGTGACGAAGAAGAAACCGAACTTTCACCCGAACTTATTCAAAAATTAAAAGACGCATTTGCTAACCAAACAGAATCTCAACCCCAAACCCAAACGGCTTCCCCCGTTCAATCAACGGGTTCGACCGGTTCATCCGGCGGCGTATCCGGTGTAGGTGCAACGGGCGGAACAAGTTCAACCGGTTCAACATCTTCAAATTCGCAAGCGGCAGCCGAAACCCCCGATGAAATGAACATGGAACAATTAAAAGCCGAACAAACGGAAAAACAAACCGCCGTTGATAATGCAAGCAATGAAGTTGCAAAAGTACAAAGCGGTGAAAACGCAGAAGTTCAGGCTGCAATTGAAGACAGAGACGCTAAAGAAGAAGCATACGAAAAAGCACTTGAAGAAGATGATCAGGTTTCCGAAGAATTAAAAGAAAGACAAAAAGAAAATCAGGAAAAAATAACCGAAAAAGAAGAACAGATTTCCGAAAAAGAACAGGCAATTACTGAAGCCGAAAATGAAATCTACAACCTTGATAATGAAATTACAAATTTAAATTCAAAATTAAGCGCATATGAAGCTTCGTTATCTCAAATCCCCGCTAAAACCGAAGATAATGAAAGCCAGCATGCGGATATCGACGCAAAAAAAGCCGAATTGGAAGGATTAATTTCCGATACAAAATCGCAAATTGAATCAAAAGAAGAAGATAAAGCTGAAACCGAAGATAAAAAGGCACAGGATGAAGATGATTTAGAAGAATATAACAAGGAACTTAAAGACCTTGAAGAAGAAAGAGATGAAATCGAACAGGAAATTTTAGACACCTGTTCACCCGAAACCAAACATAAACTTCAAGAATTTCAAGAAGCAAGAGAAAATGTTGAAACCGTAAAAGCGGAACAATTAGAACTTGCACAAAATAATTTGGAACAGGCAAAACAAGAACTTGATGAAGTTAACGCTTCAATTAACGAGCTTGAATCAATGCAATTACAGCTTGAACACAGAGTCGGCTCCGAAGGAGAAGATGTTGTTGCATTTGCTCAAAACCTTGACGGATTGTCCGCTTCCGAGATGAAACAAATTATGCAGGCGGCAGGCTGCCAGTTTGACGACGGTGCATGGTGCGCTGACTTTGTTACTTACGTTACCAAACAGGTTTACGGAAACGATGAAACTCCGTTTGATTTTGCAAACAGCTGTTCAAACACCGCATATTGCCCGACAATTGAAAACTGGGCAAGCGAAAAAGGTATCTTAACGACAGATTCAAGCCAGGTTCAACCCGGAGACTTCATTCTCTATACAAGAAACGGCAGAGCGGGCCATATCGGTATTGTAACCGAAGTTAACGCAGACGGTTCCGTTGATACAATTGAAGGCAACACATCGGATGATAACGGAAACTATACAAACGGCGTTGTTAATACCCACGAAAACGTTACGACGGCAAGAAGCTTCGTTCTTATGAGCAGAGCATAAAATAAGATTTTAAATAAAAAATAATGCACCGAATAAGTGCATTATTTTTTTATGTTTTATATTTATTTATTTATTTATTAAACACCCTGAATTGCGGCAAAGGGGTTGGTTGATTGTTCTTTTTCGTTGTTTTGGGGGGTGTATGCCGCCTGCGGTCTTATAAATATTTTTTTCAATGTATCATCTTTTTTATTATCGGGGTTAATTTGTTCTCCGCTAGAAGCTTCATTTCCTCTTTCGCCTGCAGGGATTGCTTGTCTCGATTCATTTTCTTTTTCGGGTACCGCTTCATTATTTAGAGTTTCTTGAGGCAATATTATTGTATCTTCGGACGCTTTTTGTGCTGTTTCCATATTTGCGGGGTTTTGTGCGGTTTCAATTTTGTTTGTATCGGGTGATTTTTTTGATGTAATTTTATCTTTAATTGAATTTATGCCGCTTACCACTTTATTTTTATTGATTGTTAAAAGTGCCATTACTGCCGCGGTTATTATTCCGGCTTTGCCTGCTTTTGAGAGCCTTTTTGTGATTTTAACCGGATTTGGAGCGTCTTTTGGCGATTTGGAAGCTAAAAATGCCGCGCCTGCGCTTAAAATTGCGGGTGCCCCGATTGTTTTTGCTTTTTCTTTTGTTTCTTCATTATTTAAAAATGCGGGCATTGAATTAAAATTTATTTGCATTTATTTTCTCTCCTATCCCTGATGATATTCCGATTTTTCGGCTTTTTCGATTGCGTTGTAGCTGTTATTTTCAGCCATCATATTTGACAGTTCTTCCTTGGTTTGTTTATTTATTTTATGCAGATTAACCGCTCTTTGAACGGCGCCTATCGCAAGTGAAACGCCTGCCGCAATCAACCCGACTTTGCCTGCTGTTTTCGGGGATTGCCCTTTATTGAGTGCAAGTGTTAATGCGGCACTTGCAACGCCACTGAAAGCCGCGCTTTTAGCTTCATTTTTTGCGTATTCTTTTGTGAAAAACGGAGTTTTTATCGAATCAATACTCATAATCGGTGCACCTAACCTTTCTTCGATAAGTTTATAAAACATGAAAAGAAAAAAATTTGCTTATTTTGTAAACTAATTATAACTTAAAATTATGCCTGAGTCTCCGATTTTATTTTTCTAAATTTATTTTATTTTTTATTCGGA
>DVJH01000132.1 GCA_018710795.1 Candidatus Galligastranaerophilus gallistercoris
TATACCGATTTTGACGTTGAATTTCTTGACGCAAACCTTATAACAACCCCGGGGCTTAAAATCGGCTTCAGACTTCTTGATGTCGATGTTAATCTGCCTGACGGCTCAAAACTCCTTGATGCTCCCTGTATATGGGCAAAACTCTCTATTCCGAGAATGCTTTTATTAAATGCTAAATTGACCGATTTAACCTTGTATAAACCGGTTTTATATTTTAATGTCGTGAATAATTCCGCATATAAGCCGGTAAGAGCAATAGAGAGAAAATTATATGACAGAGAAAAAGAACAAAATCTTGATTCAATATCAAAAAAACGTGAATTTAACCTTTTATCGTTAATGAGATATAATGCGCCCAATATTAATCTTATCGATTATCGTTTAGTATCAAAAGACGAAACTACGGGCGATTATCTTTTGTTAAAGGGAAACAGGCTTAAAGCGGCATATTTAAACAATAAAAGAATAAAAATAAAAACCAAAGCCGAACTTCATCTAAACGATGTCAAAAACGTTGATTTTAACCTTGATATAAATACGTTTATTCCCAAAAAAGGCGAGCTTGATAAAGAAGACGATCCTGCGGTAAGGGCTGAGGTGCCTTTTATAAACCCTGTTTTAACGTATAAAAATTACGATCCGAAAGGCGTCATAAGCGCTAAAATGAAGCTTGATGACACTATAAGAGGAATAACCGGAAGCGGCTACTTTTTTGTTGACGGTGTAAGCTTTGATATAAACGGTTATAAGCTTCCGAAAAGCTATTTAAAAACCAGTTTCAGCGGAACAAAAACATATCTCGGTATGGATGTTGCGCTGAAAGAAGATCAGCACCTCAAAATTAACGGCTGGATAAAAAATAAACGCCGTCCCGATTTTGATTTGAATATATTATCGGACGGAATATATTTTAACGAACTCATTACCCTCTCAAAAGCTCTGCTGGATTCTTTGGGTGTTAAAAACAATCTTTCTTATATGAAAGCAAAAGGATATTTTGCTTCCGACGTTTCAATAAGGACAAACTGCAAAAGTTTGAAATCAAAAGGTTATATGCAAATAAAAGATGCGGCGCTCATAAACGATAAAACCAAACTGGGCTTTAACGATATCAACGCTTCTTTAATATTTGACAATGATACGCTCTCGATAAATGATACTCATCTTAAAGTAAATGACGGCGAACTTGCTGTGGCAGGTACGATAGATAAAAAAGCTGACGCCGATATTACGGTAACCTCGGACGGGCTTCCGCTTCCTGAATTATATCTTGCATTTGCACCTGAAGATATTAAAAAGGAAATTAAATTAAATTCGGGCAGCTTGTCTTTAAATGCACATATAAACGGAAAACTTAAAAAACCGGTATCGATTTTAAATGCTACGGTAAGCAATCTTGCTTTATGCGACAAGCTTGCAACCGCCGTTATTACAAATAAAGAATTAAAAATTGATATAAGAGACGAAAAAGAACTAAAGGGCAAAATTATAAATAACGGCTTTAAGCTTTCTCTTCCCTACAGCAAATCAACCTTAAAAGACGATAATTTGACGGTTGAATTTGATGATAAGGATTTGTCGCTCAGCCCGACACAGCTTAAAATTAACAGAAATACGGCAATTACTCTGACCGGAGCCGTTACCAATTATATGACACGCCCCGTGTATGATTTTAATCTCGAAGGCGATCTTTTTGCGGGTGAAATTAAAAAACTGGCAGGCGTTGTTTTGGAACCCTTTATTGATTCAAAAGGCATAATCCCCGTTAAAGCGGTTTTAGCGGGCAATAAAAAGAAACAAACCCTGAGAGCACAGATTGCGTCCGACACAAATAACTATATAACCCCCGTTCATATCGAATCTTTAAAAAATGCTCAGTCAATTGTCCAATTGCTGGTTGATTTTAAAGGAAACAGACTGAAAATAAAAGATACGGGGCTGTATTCAAAAATTGTTCCCGCCGAATTTTCGGATGATTTCGATTTAAATTTACATGAAGCAAACGAAGTAATTTCGCTTGACGGCACCGTTATGGGCATTGATTCAATTAACCCTGTTATAAATATGCTTAATTTCGAAATTAATAAACCTCTCAAGATAACTGTCGCAGGGCTTAAAAATTCAAATCTTACCGCAAAGGGCAGAATTTCCGCATTCGGAAACATTGATTCTCCGAGGCTAAAAGGCAGATTTGAAACCGATGACCTTAATATACCCGATGCAAATCTGACGATGAAAAATGCAACACTCGGTTTAAACGGCAAAGAAGGACATATTTCAACAAGGGGTCTTTTAATAAACGGCTCGGATATTAAGATTGATTCCGATATTTATACCTCAATGCTTCCCGTTATCGTGTTTGATAATTTAAAGGTTACATCCGATACGATTAACGTTGATAAACTTACGGCTTCAATAAATAATGTATTGAATCTTATTCCGGCCGATCCCGTTAAAAGGCCGCAAGGAGACATTAATGCCGCCGTAATATCGGGAAATTATGACATAAAAAGCCTTAAAACGGGTAATATTCTTGCTTTGAATAATACGGGCGGCATTAAGTTATCAAACAACGTATTGAGCCTTGATGATATATATTCTGAAGCCTTTAAGGGTACCATAAAAGGATATACGGACGTCAATCTTCTAAATTATTTTATTAATGCAAAGATAAGGGGCGAACATATTGATACCGATGATGCTCTTGTTGCACTTGTTAATATGAAAGATACTCTCAAAGGCGATTTATTCTTTGATGCAAATGTTGCGCTTAAAGGACTTACATATAACGAACAGGTAAACTCTTTAAACGGAAAAGTTGATTTTTCAATTTTAAACGGTCAGGCAGGTCCTTTCAGCAAAATTGAAAACATCTTTTTGTCGGAAAATATAAGAGAATCGGAATTTTTCCAAACGGCGCTCGGCTCCGTTATAAATTCCGCAGTTTCTGTTGATACTTCGAGATTTAAAAATCTTGAAGGCACAATTAAATTCAAAAAAGACGGCATTGCATACATCGACCCGATTACAATGCAGGGTGATGCGCTGTGTATAAAAATCGACGGTAATATGGATATATTAAATAATGAACTTGATGCAAAAGTAAGAGGCAGATTAGGTTCAATGGTATCAAGCGTTTTAGGACCCCTTGCAAACGTTAACCCCGTTAACATAGTAAAAGCAACTCCCGGGTTAAATGTTGCAATGGCAAAAACATTCTCGGTATTTTGCGAAAAAATAACGCAGGATGAAATGAATTTAATTCCCGACTTTTCAAAAGACCGTTCGGATTTTAACGCAACAAAATTCCAGCTTGTGTTAAACGGCGATGTTAATAAGCCTTTAAGCCTTTTAAAATCGTTTAAATGGCTTGTAACCGAAGAAGAATACAATATGGCGGAACAATTTGTATCTTCAATCCCGGATACTCTGCCTGAAAATGTTACCACCTATGAAGAATTAAAATTGTATCAGCAGGAACAGGCAAGAATTGAAGCGGAAAATAAGACAATAAAAGGAAAAATTAAAAACTTCTTTAAAAATCTGTTTCATAAAGACAATCTGTAATTTTTTTTAGGAGAGCTTAATGAAAAAAACAATAACATATCTTCTTTTAACGACAATGCTTCTTAATCCGTCATTTTGCCTTTCTTCTTATGCGGATGAAATACTAAAAGATAACGGTAAGGCGCCGCAGATTCAGGAAGCAAAAGAAGACAACGTTATCCCCGGAAAGTTAAAGAAGGAAATAAAAAACCAGATTATAAAAATCTACGGGGCAGATAATGCAGATGAAATTTATAATAAAGTTTATGAAATAGCAAAAAAAGCAAAAGAAGAACGTCCCGAAACGCTTTTAAAAGAAGATTTAGCAAGGGATTCCGATTGGTATAAAGATGAAATTATTTACACATTTTATGCCGACCAATTCGGAACAAAAGAAACAAACGAACCCAACAAATTTGAAGATACGGCAAAAATGCTCGACTATCTTTCCGATTTAGGGGTTACCACGCTCCACATTCTACCTTTTGCCGATTCTCCGATGAATGATGCGGGGTTTGATGTTAAAAACCCGAAAAACGTTCGGGCAGATCTTGGCGGAATGCCCCAGTTTAAAACATTTATAGTGGAAGCTAAAAAAAGAGGTTTTAAAATTAAAACCGATTTGGTTCTAAACCATTTTTCAGACCAGCACCAGTGGTTTCAGGATTTATTAAAGGGTGATGAATCAAAACTTGATTATTTTATCGTTAAAGAAAAAATGCCCGAATACAGGCGCTATACTGATGAAAAACTGGGTGTCGTCGTTGAATATAAGGAAGAATCGGGAAAAATCTCAAAAAGAAGGCAAATTTTCCCCGAAATATCAGAAAATAACTACAGAAAAATAACCGTTAACGGAAAAGATTATTACGTTTATCACACTTTTTATCCTTTTCAGCCCGATATAAACTGGGAAAACCCCGAAGTTTTGTATTATTGTTTGGGTACAATTAACTACTGGGCAAATTTGGGTGTTGATATATTCAGAATGGATGCAATACCTTATCTTTCAAAAGAAGAAGGTACAAATGCCGAAAATCAGCCGAAAACACATGCTGTTTTAAAACTTTTAAGCGCATATATTCAATCGGTTTCTCCTAGGTCCGTTATTCAGGCGGAAGCCTGTCAGACGCCAAAAGAAGTTCTCCCTTATTTCGGCACGGAAAGAAAAATTCAAATTGCAAATAAACTCGGGCAAAAAGAAATTAAAAGAACGGATGAATTTCAAATAGCATATCATTTTCCTTATATGCCGGGGCTCTGGGCAACTCTGGTTACAAAAGATACGAAATATTTTAAAGATGTTGATAAAGCAACGCCTTCAATTCCTTCAAGCTCTGCCTGGGCTGTATTTTTAAGAGTCCATGATGAACTTACTTTAGAGATGATTGACCCTTCAATAAGGGAAATCCTCTATAATTCTCTGGTAAATAAAGGTGTTGAATTCAGGCAGGGTTTTGGCGTTTCGGGCAGAATGGCAAACTTTTTGGATAATAATCCTCAAAGAATAGCAATGGCATTTTCAATTCTTTTATCAATGCCCGGTATTCCCATTATCTATTACGGAGATGAAATCGGAATAAGAAATAATTATACCAATGCTCTTGATTCCGCTAAAGAACGCGAGAAAATTC
>DVJH01000013.1 GCA_018710795.1 Candidatus Galligastranaerophilus gallistercoris
TAATGCCCACGGCGCCAAAATATACCGCAAGAACATAAAAAGTCGTCTCGGAACTCCCCACAATTATTGCAGATAGCTTTGAGGCAAAGGAATCTGCGCCCGACATATTGACAATATCAGAAAAAATGCCCAATGAAGCACTCCCCGACATTGACCTTGTAATCATCAGGGGAAGAGTTTCTATCGGGATTTTAAAGTATTCAAGCGGTGTTTTTAAAACATTTTGAATTACATCAATAGCGCCCGATGCCCTGAACATGGAAACCGAAACAATAATTGCGATAAGATAAGGCAGAATTCTGATTGCAACAAACAGCCCTTCTTTTGCGCCGTCGACAAAGGTTTCATAACAGGGAACTTTTTTAATAATACCGTGAATTAAAATTACAAGAATTATAAAAGGAATAAGCCAGAGAGAAATCATATTTAAAAATTCTTTCATAAGCTACGCTTCCCTCCAAAATTTTGCAAATATTTTAGCCAGAAAAACGGCAAAAATAAAAGTTGACATCGTTACCAAAAAAACGGGCAGAATAATTTCCACCGGGTTTTGGCACCGGATGCCACAAGTATGGCAAGGACGCTTGAAGGGACAAGCTGAAACCCGGAGGTATTCATTGCCAAAAATATACACATTGAATTTGATGCTTTATCTTTTGAATTTGATTCTTTTTTTAAATCCTTCATTGCTTTAATACCAAACGGAGTTGCCGCATTTGAAAGCCCGAGAGCATTAGCCGAGATATTAAGAGCGATATTGGAAAAAGCGGGGGAGTCTTTCGGAAGTTCATTAAATATAAATCTCAAAAGAGGAGATATAATTTTTGCAAAAAGCTCGATTAGCCCCGATTTTTGCGCAATTTTTACAAACCCGAGCCAGAGCGCCATAACACCTATTAAAGAAATTGATACTTCAACGGCACGCATTGAAGCCGAAAACATCGCATTTACCGTTTCATCCAGTCTGCCCGAATAAACAGCAAATATTAAAGAAATTAAAATTAAAAGAATAAATATTACGTTCATGACAACCGTTTATATAAGACATTTGATTTTACGGCAAAAATCATTAAATATGTTAAAAGAAAGTCTAAAAATAGGTCGTTTGAATGAATAAAAAAGGGGTTAATTAACCTATACTTAAACATAGGGAGATTAGGTTAAAAGCGCCTAAACAAGGGATATAAATTGTATAATTATAATGTAATAAATCCTGTTAATATTCACTACTCAAAATACCTTGGAAACAAGGGCGGAAATTCTGCCGTTCAAAATGAAGAAGAAAATAACACGGGCAGACAAAATGCGCTTACAACCGATGAAAACGGCACAAGAGAGAGATTTCCCAACGGAAACAAGGTTGCAATAGATTATACAAAAAATCAAATAAATATCTCCCAGGTTCTGCAGGATTTCAGAAGCACCATTGCCGCCATAAATTCTCCCGAAAACGTAGTTGAAGATGTTGAAGCATATCTCGGGCTTGTCAGCAAAGAATCTTCAAAAGATGAGCCTTCAAGAGAAATTATCCTGTCAAATTTAAGAAACGCCGCAAGAATAACGGACAAATACATTCAAGACAGCTTAAAAAAGCCGTCTAATGTCGTGTTGAAATGGGTAGATGCCCTGTTTCAGCAAAGAATCAATCTGAAAGCGGACCCGAACGAAATTAACGAAGATTTCAGAGTCAAAATCCCCGAAAAACAAGCGCAAAAAACCGTAGAACATAAAGGCGGTCTTACTCCCTTAAAAGAAGATACCGTTGAATTTACCCCGCAAAATAAAGAGCCTGAAGAATCGGATATTGAGCCTTATCAAATATCTGTTGCAGATAATTATTCACCTTTTATCGAACAGACGCCAGAAGAAACAGCACAGGAAGAAACAAACTTTTCAGAGGATACAAACGGAGAATATTCAATATATACAAATGAGCCCGAAGCCGAATTTGAAAACAGGGAAACATATATTGAACCTCAAATTGAAGCGCAGGCGGCCCCTACAATAAAAGAAGAAGGGCCGTATGCCGCAAAAACGGAAAATGAAAAACTTGCAAAAGAAATTTTACTTGAAGGGAAAATGAATCTTCAAAACGAAGGCAGCGTCTATGAAACATTAAGAATGTATGACAGGGCGCTTGAACTTATGCAAAACAGCGACAATACAAACTTAAAATCCGCCATTTACTATGAAAGAGCAAGAATTTTTGACAGTTATGATTATGCCGAACTTGCACTGATTGAATACCATAAAGCAACAAAAACAACCGACGGAAATTTAAGAGCACAGGCGCACATTAAAATGGGCAACATTTATGACGATTATGTCCAGTTTGAACCTGCCATGGATCAATATTCAATGGCAATTGAAAGTTCCGAAGAAGCAAACAACCCGCAAGGGAAAACAAGAGCATTAAGATATATCGCTTCAATGTTTGCGGAAAGATTTGATAACGAAGGTTTAACAAGCTTTTCGGATTTAGCCATAGAATCGGCAAAAGAAACAAAAAGCCCGAAAACAATTGCCGCAACTTATCTTGAAGTTGCCGATAATTATAAATATATAGGAGACGACAAAAAAGCTCTGCAAACATACGGTGCATTGGCGCAAGAAAGCGCAATAAGAGATGATTACGATACATTGGCTAAAAATTATATGGAAGCTGCCATGTTAATGGACAAAAAAGGAAACAAGCAAAAATCATACGCTCTTATGGTTAAATCAAAAGAATATCAAAGGCTTGCAAGGCTGCAAAGGGCGGAAATTGCCTAAATTACTTTTTTAATTTCTTCTTCATTGATATCATCAAAAATTTTAACCTCACCCTTACAAACGGGCAGAACAAGGCGTATTTTTGAATTTAATACCTTTTTATCCTGTTTCATTAAATCAATAAATTCATCTTTATTAAAAGATAAATTATCATCAGCCAAGAGATTAAATTTATTAATTAAAGAAATTGAAGCATCATAATAATTTTTATCAATTAATTTAAGATTTAATGAGAGTTGAAATGCGCGCTTCATTCCCATTGCAACAGCCTCGCCGTGGGTGAATTTATTATAGTTAGTAATCGTTTCAATCGCATGTGCAAATGTGTGCCCGAAATTTAAAACCGCTCTTAAGCCCGATTCTTTTTCATCTATGGATACGACAGAAGCCTTTAGCGAGCAGGATTTAAAAACGATTTCGTCAAACTTTTCAAACAGTTCATAATCATTGAGTTTGGAAAGGTAATCAAAAAGATAAAATTCTTTTATATCGGAACAATTCTTTTCGATAAAAGCATATTTTACAACTTCACCGAGCCCGGTTTTGATTTGTTTATCGGGCAAAAAGGATAAAATATCGGTATCAATTAAAACGATTTTTGGCTGATAAAAAGCGCCCAGAAGATTTTTGCCTTCGTTTGTGTTTATTCCCGTTTTTCCGCCGACCGATGAATCGACTTGTGCCAATAATGTGGTCGGGATTTGTATAAAATCAACCCCCCTTAAAACGGTTGCCGCCGCAAAACCTGCGATATCACCCGTAACGCCGCCGCCAAAGGCAACAATACAATCTTTTCTTTCAATTTTTTTCTTTAATAATTCTTCAATTACAAACCGATAAGTTTCAAAATTTTTATATTCTTCGCCGTCTTTAATTATTATCCTGTTTTCAAAAAGCGACAAAAAATCGGGAAACAATTTTTCAAGATTGTCATTTGTAATTAAAAAATATTTTCTTTTTTGCGGAAAATATTTATCCAAATCGGTAAAAAAGCCTTTTTGGATAATAATTTCATAACTTCTGTCTTTAAGGTTAACGTTTATTTTTTTCATAAATATTTAATATCTCATTTGCCGTGTCGTCAACATTTTGCGCCGCATTTACGGTATAATCCGCTTTTTTATAGTTTTCATCCCTCTTTAACAATAAATCAAACAATGCGGCTTTCGGATCTTTTGTATTAAGCAGCGGGCGGGTTCTATCACCTTTTATTCTTTCATATATTATATCGGGAGAAACATTCAGATAAAAAACCGTTCCCAAATTTTTTAATAAAAGAATATTATCTTCGTTTTGAAAGGTTCCGCCGCCCGTGGATAAAATAAAAGAATTTTTGGATTTAAGTGTTTTAATCATATCTGTTTCAAGGGTTCTAAAATATTTTTCGCCGAATTTTGCAAAAATCTCGGTAATTTTAAGCCCCTCGGTTTCTTCAATTAAAGAATCAAGATCAATAAAACCAAATCCCGTTTTATCGGACAAAAACTTTCCGACCGTGCTTTTCCCTGACCCCGGCAGACCCGTAAGTATTATAGAATTATTTTTTTCTTTGTTCATAGTTTCTTAAAGTTTCAATATAACCGTCGCCGCCGAATTTATCAAAAAAAGCATTCAATAAGATAATTGCAGCCATATTTAAAGCAACCGTACCCATAGCCTCAACCGCGCAGGTATCCGCACGTTCAAAATGTGCTTTTGTTTCTTTATTTTCTTTAATATCAATTGAATTCAGGGGTTTTGCCATTGTGGGGATAGGTTTCATCGCAACGGTCAAAATAACGTCTTCGCCGTTTGTCATGCCGCCTTCAATGCCGCCCGAGTTATTTGTTTTCCTGATTAATTTACCGTTATCAATAAACATCTCATCATGGACCATATCGCCCCTTAAATATGCACATTCTTTCCCGAGACCAATTTCAACCGATTTTACGGCGGGAATGCTCATAAGAGCCTGCGCTAAAAGCCCGTCCAATCTTTTATCCCAGTGGGTAAAACTGCCTAAGCCTACGGGAAGATTTTTATAAATAACCTTTATAACGCCCCCGAGGCTCACACCGTCTTTTTTTGCGTTATCAATTTCCGATTTAATATCTTCACCCGTTTTACCGTTTATGGAAACAATTTCAAAAGAGCCTTTTATATTGAAATTTAATAAAATGTTTTGGCATATCGCCCCGACAGCCACTCTTGTTGCGGTTTCCCTTGCGCTTGAGCGCTCCAATATATCCCTTATATCATCCGCACCGAATTTTATTGAACCCGCATAATCCGCATGTCCCGGGCGAAGCTTTGTAATTTTTTTTTCTTCTATTTTTGACAGGATTTCATTTTTTGTATCGTCATCCATTGAATCAAAATCAAACTTTTCAACGCTCATCGGGATTTTCCAATTTTCAAAATCCCTGTTTTTAATTTCAATGCAAATTGGAGAGCCTGTTGTTTTAGAAAACCTTACACCCGATTTAACTTCAATCGTGTCGGTCTCAATTTTCATTCTTCCGCCTCTGCCGTAACCTTTTTGGCGGTTTTTTAATTCATTATTTATAAAATCAAAATCAAGTTCATAGCCGTAGCCGATGCCTTCAATTATGGCATTTAAGCATTTTCCGTGAGACTCTCCCGAGGTTAAAAATCTGATTGTCAAAATTCACTCCCAAACTAAATATATACCCAGGGCACATGCTCATTTGCAATGATAACTTCAACGCCCGTTTTTGCAATTAAACCCTGAATTAAAGGTAAAACAGGGATTTCAGAATCAAAATGTCCGATATCCGCAGCGGCAAAGTTTCTGACTTCAAGTGCGGAATGAAATTTAATGTCGCCCGTCAGATACAAATCTATGTCATATTCCCTTAATTTTTTAATATAGCTTCCGCCGGCACCTGCGCAAAGCGCAATGTTTTTAACGGTTGTAACGCCCGAAGGGTTAATCAGTTTAATTCTGTCCGCATCAAGAGCCAATTTAACGAAATCCAAAAATTCTTCAAGCGCAACTTCGTCTTTCAGATGAGAAATTTTAATATAGTCATCAACCGTAATTAAATTTTTTAAACCCAAAACCCCCGCAAGCGCATCGGTTGTGGAGCCGTATGTTTTATCAAGGTTTGTGTGCGCCGAATAAACGCTTATATTGTGCCTTATTGCTTCAATTATAACCGAATCGTCTATTGCATTTAATCTGTCAAAAATTAAAGGATGGTGAGTGATAATTAAATCGCAGTCGTTTGTAATTGCCTGTTCAAGACTTTCTTTCGTAAGCGACAGCGCAACCATAACCTTATTTGTATAATCGTGGCATAAATTTATCTGCCAGCCCGAATTATCCCAGGGTTCCATTAAATCAAGCGAGGCGTATTTTTCAATTTTTGAGATAATATCTTCCGTTTTTATCATAAAACAATCTCCAGAATTGATTTTGCAATTGTATTTTTATCGGCATAATCAATTTTTGTTATTTTTTCGTTTTTATCAATTACCCAAACTTCGTTTGTATCTTTATTAAGAGCGGTTTGGGCTTCGTTTGCCACAATATAATCAAGATTTTTTTCTTTGAGTTTTCTTTTTGCAATTTCTATCGTATTATTTGTTGTCAAAGAAAATCCGATTACTTTTTGACCGGTTGTTTTTTTGTGTCCTATATTTTTAAGTATATCAGGATTTAAACTAAGTTCAATCGTATATAAACCATTATTAATATCCGATTTTGAAATTTTTTCATCTTTATAATTATTTATCTTAAAATCGGACACTGCGGCAGCCATTATTAAATAATCGGCATCAAAAAATTCTTTTTCGGTTTCTTTTTGCATATCTTCTGCGGTTTGAACGATTATCGTTTTGTACGGCTTATTAACTTCAACCGTCGAAATTAAAACAACATCAAACCCTAAATTATGGGCGCAATCGGCAAGAGCAATTCCCATTTTACCCGAAGAAGCATTTGTTATAAACCTGACAGGGTCTATATATTCTTTTGTGCCGCCCGATGTTATTACGATTTTTTTATTGTTTTTTTTTATTAAATCGTTGGTTATAAATTTAAAAATTTCTGCCGGTTCTTCCATTTTGCCGACGCCGTCATATCCGCATGCAAGGTGCCCTGAAATCGGGTATATAATTTTTACGTTTGCACCTTCAAGTTTTTTTATATTTTCTTTTATAAAGGGGTTATTCCACATCCCTTCATTCATAGCGGGTGCCATAAAAAACGGCTTATTTTTCCCTAAGTATGCACAGGCAATCGAAGTTAATAAATTATCCGCAATTCCGTTTGCGATTTTTGATATTGTGTTTGCACTCACAGGCGCTATTATAAATATATCCGCCCAATCGGCAAGGCTTATGTGCTTTGTTTCTTCGGCTTTTTTAAACATATTGTTATATACGGGGTTATTGGTAAGCGTTTCAAGAGTTTTTTCACCGATAAAAAGAAGCGATGAATCCGTTGCAACAACTTTGACTTCATCATTTTGCTTTTTAAAACATCTTATAAGTTCGCATACCTTATATGCCGCAATAGAGCCCGTTATTCCCACAAGGACGTTACTCATCTTTATTACCCGTTTCAAAATCATAAACCGCCTGAAGCTTGTTCAGAGCGTTTTCAACTTCATCGTTAATTATACTGTATTTATATTTATCAATCATTTGAAGTTCCGATTTAACAACATCAAGGCGCTTTTTAATCGAATCTTCGTCTTCGGTCTTTCTTCCTCTGAGGCGGTGTTCCAATTCGTCCAATGTCGGCGGGGCAAAGAAAACGCTAATGCAATCGGGGAATTTTTCCATAACCTGTTTTGCACCTTTTGTTTCAATTTCGAGGATAACATTTATACCCTTGTTTAATTTATCCAAAACAAATTTTTTATTTGTTCCGTAATAGTTGCCCGAATATTGCGCCCATTCAAGAAACTCATCATTTTCAATTGCTTTTTTAAAGGTATCGATATCGGTAAAAATATAATGAACTCCGTCAATTTCAACGGGGCGGGGGCGTCTTGTCGTCATGGAAACGGAATAACAAACGTTATCTTTGTTATTTTCAAAAAATTTATTTAATATAGTGCCTTTGCCGACACCCGAAGGACCCGTTACGACAAAAAGCTTACCCTTTTTATTTTCCATTTTAAAATTATATCATTAAAAATTAATATTTGGCTAAAGTTAAAACTTTAACATCTTTAGGGAGCTTATCCCTTCCCTTTAAATCAGACAGTTCAATTACAAAAGCAACGCCCGCCAAAACTCCCGCTTTTTGAACAAGCTCGCATGCGGCTGCCGCCGTGCCGCCGGTGGCAAGCAAATCGTCAATTACAAGGACCCTTTTTCCTTTTTCGATTGCGTCTTTGTGCATTTCAATTCTGTCTTTGCCGTATTCAAGCTCGTATTCAACGCTGTATGTTTCACAAGGGAGTTTATTGGGTTTTCTTATCGGAACAAAACCGCAGTTTAGAGCATAAGCAACGGGCATGCCGAAAATAAAACCTCTGGATTCTATCCCCGCAACATAATCAATTTTATCGTCTTTAAACTCTTCGACGATGCAATCAATCATTTTTTTCATTACAACCGGGTCTTTAATTGCGGTTGTTATATCCCTGAACAGTATTCCCTTTTTGGGAAAATCGGGAACGTCCCTTATCGCTTTTTTAATAAAATCCATGCTCTAAATCCTTAAACCTGTTCAAACACAAATATTTTACCAAAAAAACTTTTATAGTAAAATTCAAATATGGACGAGCTGAACGAATTATTAAAACAAAATATCACCGAACTCATACCCCGTTTTAATTCGTATGCGAGGTGTCTTTGACATTGATACATTGAAAGAAAAACTTTTAGAAACGGAAAGAAAATCAAAAGAAGAGGGCGTGTGGAACGACCCCGAAAAAGCTTCCGTTATTTTAAAAGAACAAAAAGAATTAAAAAATTCGATAGAAGATTTTGAAAAATACAAAGGCATTTTTGAAGACTGCAAAGTAGCCCTTGAAATTAATGATGCCGATTTAACAAAAGAAGCGCTTGATAAAATAAAAGAGCTTAAAAGTTTTCTTGATAAATTTGACCTGGAACAAATGCTCTCTGATGAGTATGATTCAAACGATGCAATTCTGACCGTTAATGCCGGCGCCGGCGGAACGGATGCTCAGGATTGGGCAAATATGCTCCTTAGAATGTATTTAAGGTGGGCGGATAATAAAAAATATAAAACCGAATTACTGGATAAATCGGACGGAGAAGAAGCGGGAATAAAATCCGCCACAATTAAAGTTAAAGGAAAATGGGCATACGGATATTTAAAAGCGGAAAAGGGCGTGCACAGACTGGTCAGGATTTCACCATTTAATGCTAACGGAAAAAGACAAACAAGTTTTGCAAGCATAGAAGTTACGCCCGTTATAGAAGATTTTGAAAATAAAATCGAAATCCCGAGCGATGAAATTGAAATTGAAACAATGCGCTCCGGAGGTGCGGGCGGTCAAAACGTAAATAAAGTAGAAACGGCAGTCAGAATTTATCATAAACCGACAGG